>CALXGD010000106.1 GCA_944387745.1 uncultured Oscillospiraceae bacterium | reverse complement strand
TCGCCCCCAACGACGTGAAGCGGGCTGAGGAGAGCGACGAGCTCCAGGTCATCAACCAGGAGTCCATGTCCGCCATGTATCTCACCATCAACATGGGCAAGGGCGGCCCCCTGGCCGATCCCAATGTACGCAAGGCCATCAGCCTGGCCATCAACCGCCAGGATATCATTGACGCAGTGTCCTATGGCTACGGCTCCTTGGCCTCTAGTGTAGTGCCCCCCAGTTGCATTTGCTACTCTGACAATGTGGCGCCCACAGAGTACAACCTGGAGCAGGCCAAGGAGTACATGGCCCAGTCCGACTACCCTGACGGTTTTTCCTGCACCCTGTGGACCTCTGACGACTCCATCCGAGTGGAGGCCTCCAACATCATCCAGGCTCAGCTGGCAGAGCTGAACATTGATGTGGAGCTGGAGATCCTGGAGTACGGCACCCTGCTCTCCTCCCTGGATCACGGGGACCATGACCTGGTGTATGAGCGGTGGACGACCGACTCCGGCGATGCCTACTATACGATCTATGCCCTGTATAACTCCACCTGCACCCCCTATGAGGGCAACGATGCCTTCTATGCGAATGAGACGGTGGATCAGCTCATCCAAGAGGGACGCCAGATCTTCGACGTGGCGGAGCGTACCGCTGTATTTGAGCAGATCTATGAGATCGTAGCCGAGGATCTCCCCTATGTGCCCATCTACTACCCCTACAACAGTGTGGCCATGTCCAACCGGGTGCAGGGCTTCGTGCTCAATCCCAACGGCGCCCACCAGATCAACAACATTTCTCTGGCCGGCTGAGAAACTCTCCTCTCACCTGTCAGAAAACGAAAGCCCCGAGCGTGAGACCTTTCCCTTGCCTGAGGCAGAACAGCAGGGAGCCCAGGGCGCTGATGTGTCCTGGGCCTCCTGCTGCACCATAGAAAGGAACGAAAACAAATGGCAAAGACAGAGAAAATTTATACCTACCACGCCGCCGACGGGCAGGAGATCCGGTTTCCCGTGGCCGTTGTCCAGGGCGACCGCCCGGGCCCCCATATGGTAATTACCGCCGGACTGCACGGGACGGAGTATCCTCCCATTGCTGCGGCGGTGCGCCTCTATCAGCAGCTGAAACCGGAGGAGATCTCCGGGACGGTCACCATTGTGACAGTGTCCAATGTAAGCGCCTTTGAGGGGCGCAGCATGTTTGTTACCCCTGTGGACGGCAAGAACCCAAACCGCTGCTTCCCCGGCAGTGAGACGGGCAGCTATACTCAGTGTATGGTGTACTATCTGTTCCGGGATTTCATCTCCAAAGGAGATTTTCACCTGGACCTCCACTGCGGGGATATGATTGAATCCCTGGCTCCCTTCGCGGAGTACAGCTGGGGTATCAGCCCGGAGGTGGATCAGAAATCCAAGGAGCTGGCCATGTATTATGGCCTGCCGATTGTAATCGGAGAGCGCAGCGACCTGTCCAAGCCCGCTCCCGGCTATAACTATGACAATTCCGCCCGTCACCAGATTCCCAGCGCTCTGGCTGAGGTGGGGATGCACGGGCAGCTTGACCAGGAGTCGGTAGACGTCCACCTGCGGGGCCTGAAAAACGTGCTGCGGCATGTGGGAATCCTGGATGGGGAGGCCCAGGAGAACACTGACTGTGAACAGTTTAATGCTGTGGTGTCGGTGGAGACTCCGGTGCGCGGGATCTTCTACTATGCAGTACAGCCTGGGGACCGACTGGTGAAGGACCAGCTCATTGGCCATGTGGAGGACTACTTCGGCAACGTGCTGGGTGAGGTCCGCTCCCCCGCTGAGGGCAGAATCCTGTATATTACCGATAACCCAGTGATGATTGAGGACAACTTCGTCCTCGATATGGCAACCAATCAATAATTTGAGACAAAATCAGGAGGAATTATGAGCCAGAATCAGTATTCTAGAGAGACCGAACTGCTGTATCGGGGTCATCACATCCCGGGAAAGATGGACACGCCGGAGACAGATGCTCTGTACTTGACCAGCGCCTTCAATGTGAGGGACCTGGATGAGATGGACTTTGTGTATGACGGCGGCGGCTTCGCGTATAACCGCACCAATAACCCCAACCGCACCGCCCTGGCCGACGCCATGACCTATTTGGAGGGTGGTGAGGACTCCATCATCTGCGGCTGCGGTATGGCCGCCATCACCACAGCGCTGATGTCTCTGGTGAAGCCTGGGGACCACATTCTCTCTGACATGACGCTTTACGGCGAGACCATTGATTTTATGAAGCTGGTGCTCAACCGCTTTGGCGTGGAGGTCACTTTCTTGGACTTCACCAAGCTGGATGAGGTGAAGGCGGGTATCCGACCCAATACTACTGTTCTCTATACAGAGACTGTATCCAATCCCATGATGACCGTGGTGGATATCCGCGCTCTGGCTGAGCTGAGCCACCAGCACGGGGCGAAGCTGGTGGTGGACAACACCTTCACCACCTCCGTTATGGTGCGTCCCCTGGACCTGGGGGCGGATATTGTGGTCAATAGCCTGACGAAATTCTATAACGGCCACAGCGACTGTCTGGCCGGCTCCATGACTGCATCTAAGGAGCTGGTGAAAAAAGCCTATGACGTGCAGGTACTTCTGGGTACGAACGGCGACGCCTTCACCAGCTGGATGGTACTGCGCTCCATCCGGACGCTGGACATGCGTGTCAAGAAGCAGATGGAGAATGCCCAGAAGCTGGCGGCTGCGCTGGAGAAAAATCCCCATTTGAGCCGAGTGATTCATCCCAGCCTGGCCTCTCATCCCCAGCATGAGCTGGCCTCCAAGCAGTTCAACGGCTATGGTGCCATGCTGAGCATCGTGATGGCCGATGAGAGCCGGGAGAAGATGAATGAGTTTATGCACCGCCTGAAGCTGGTCCACTATGCCATGACCCTGGGTGGCTTCCGCACCACGATTGCCCATCCGGTCACCTCCTCTCACGCCGACCTGAGCGAGGAGGAGCGGCAGCGCCTGGGAATCACCTTTGGCCTGGTGCGCGTCTCCGTGGGACTGGAGGATGTGAATGATCTGATCCAGGATTTCACAGAGGCTCTGAAGGTGTACGATTGATCGCCGGCCTTCCGGCTGACAGTGGTCTGCAAGCTGTGGGAGAGGGGATATGCTGACCTCTCCCACAGCTTTCTCCGCTTCGCCGGGAATTAGGGGCGCAGGAGCGCCCGCGCTGTTTTCATAGGCGCGTATGGAAACCGGAACAGACGGGAGGAGCAGACAGGATGAAGCGAGTCTTGGATATCACAGGGGTGCAGATGGACCTGGGGGCCTCAAAG
Source organism: uncultured Oscillospiraceae bacterium (assembly GCA_944387745.1). The sequence goes on along the minus strand of CALXGD010000106.1, from coordinate 15,314 downwards.
CGGGGCGTGAGCATGGGGCCGATGGCAATTCGTTACGGAGGTCTGTGCGAGGGGTTGATGCGCCTGGGATTTCAGGTGAACGATCTGGGAGACATTGTTCCAAAGCCCACCGGCGCCACTCGGGATACCCTGCGCAACTATGAGCAGGTGATCGATGTAAACCGCAGGCTCCATCAGCAGGTGCTGTCCTCACTGGCCGCCGGCCATTTCCCTGTAGTGCTGGGAGGAGATCACAGCATCGCCGCGGGCAGCATTTCCGCAGTGGCCCGCCACTATGGAAAGATCGGCGTGATCTGGATCGACGCCCACGGGGACTGGAACAATGAGGAGAGCAGCCTGACGGGAAATATGCATGGGATGCCCTTCTCCGCAGTGTGCGGGTTTGGGCCGGACTGTATGGCGGTGTTTGAGGCGGATCCGGTTGTTGTAGACCCGAGGCGCTGCGTCCAAATCGGCGGCCGGGATTTGGATGAGCAGGAGAAGGTGCGCATGAAGGCCTCTGGCTTAACGGTGTTTCCCATCAATGTGATTGATAAGCTGGGTATGGAGGAGATCATCCACCAGGCCATCGAAATTGCGGGGACGGGGACGGCAGGAATCCATCTGAGCTTTGATGTGGATGCCATCACTCCAGAGGCTGCACCGGGTACAGGCACTGTAGTCCACAGCGGCCTGACGGCGCGGGAGGCGTTTCTGGCAGTGGAGTCTCTGGCTGACTCCCATCAGCTGGTCTCTCTGGATATGGTGGAGGTCAACCCTATTTTAGATGTCCGAAATAAGACGGGAATTTTGGCCTCGGAACTGATCCAATCTGCTCTGGGCAAGACGGTATATTGATTGACCAGAAGTCCCAATTCTTTTGTGTGTTCCCACCCCCACAGAGGGCGGGAACAGCAATAAAATTTTTGAACTTGGGCACACAAAATCGAATTGGGAATACCAGAAAAAGCAAAAGAGATGTAAAAAAGGCGGCCTGTACAGGCCGCCTTTTTGTGTGGGGAGAGTATGGACTATTTGCCAGAAGCCCTATGACTGATTGAGAGCTTGGGCCCGCTGTCCCACCCAGTCGGCCAGCTCTCCCAGCCCCTCTTGGCTGATAGGAAAAGAGGCCTCCTCCAAAATTTCGCTGAATTCCTTGGCGAGAGGTCCCCGCCAGAGCTGGGCAGTGAGATGGTCCTCCTGTGTAGCGACATAAAAGCGGGCCTGCCCCAGGCTTCCATACCAGGTATTCCCATTTTCCCAAAAGGAGAGGGTCGGAATGAATGGCTGTTCCACAGGCTGATGCTCCTTTTTATGAAAAATAAAATTCTAATTTGGGGGTGCTTCCGCCCTTCAAGGGGAGAGAGGGCGGCACGGAGAGAAATCGGGAGAAAGTTAATTTCGGCTGGAGGGCTTTCGGCGGGTATAGGGGATGGGCTCTGGATTGGCCTGATAAAAAATTGCGATGGCGTCGCACACCCGGTCATACAGGTCATTGTCCTGATAGGCCACTTCGCCGTTGTAGTCCTCCTGCAGCTCCTGGGGAGAGATCTCCCCCCGGTAGTAGCGGTAGGCTACCTCGCCGCAGGAGCGCAGGCGCACCAGAGCGGAGTTTACACCGTCGCGCTCCTCCTGAGTAAGGCACTGAGCCTCCCGAAGTGTGGAGCGAAGAAAGTCGCAGTAGGAGAGCAGATTGTCGTTCCAATTCCGGTTTTGATTGGCCTGCGCCTCATGGCGCAGCTGCTCGATCTGACGCAGCAGCTCCCCTTGAAGCACCTGGGAGGGCCCGCGCTGCGGGACCCAGCGGTTCCAAATCTCTTGACAGACATGAAAGTACTCCATTCCAGTTTGTGCCCCTTTCCTGACTTTCCAATTTCAGTTGCTGTTTCCAGGACAAAAATCCCGCTTTCCGGCTCCCGTGCCTGGAACAGAAAATAAAAGAGTGAGGGTGAGGAGAAGAATTTGTTTCCTCTTCGGTGCAAAGCAAAGGCCGTTAATCCTCCGGCTGAGCCCAGTGAAGAGAGCGGTCCACCGCCCGGTGCCAGCCACTCAGCAGGCGATTGCGCTTGTCCGCATCCATGTCGGGGGTGTAGAGCCTGTCGGTTTGACGCAGCGCCCTCAGCTCGTCACAGCCGCTCCAGAATCCCACCGCCAGACCGGACAGGTAGGCGGCTCCAAGCGCAGTGGTCTCACGGATCTTGGGGCGGCAGACCGGCTTGTTGAGGATGTCCGCCTGGAACTGCAGGAGAAAACTGTCCCGGCTGGCACCTCCGTCGGCGTTGAGCTGAGTGATGGGAATTCCGGTATCCTTCTCCATGGCGCGGGTGAGGTCCCAGACCTGATAGGCGATAGACTCCTGGGCGGCGCGGATGATGTGATCCCGGCCGGTGCCGCGGGTGATACCCACCAGGGCGCCACGGGCGTACATATCCCAATAGGGGGCCCCCAGGCCGGTGAAGGCAGGGACCAGGTATACTCCGCCTGTATCCGGAACCTTGGAGGCGTAATATTCCGCGTCCCGGGCCTCCCCAATCAAGCGAAGCTCATCCCGAAGCCACTGAATGACCGCTCCGCCCACAAAGACGGAGCCCTCCAGGGCATACTGTATTTTACTATCCAGCCCAACGGCGATGGTGGTTAGCAGGCCGTTTTCACTGCGGATCAGCTGCTCGCCAGTGTTCATCAGCAGAAAGCAGCCGGTGCCGTAGGTGTTTTTGGCCTCGCCGGGGGCAAAGCAGGTCTGGCCGAAGAGGGCGGCCTGCTGATCGCCGGCCATCCCTGCAATGGGGACATGGACCCCCAAAATGTTTGCCGTTCCGTACACTTGGCTGGAGTCCGCCACCTCGGGCAGCATCTCCATAGGGATGCCCAGCCGGCGGCAGATCTCCTCATCCCAACATAGGCGCTGGATGTCAAAGAGCATGGTGCGGCTGGCGTTGGTGCAGTCGGTGATGTGGACAGCTCCGCCGGTGAGCTTCCAGACAAGCCAGGAGTCCACAGTGCCGAAGAGCAGCTCTCCCGCCGCAGCCCGCTCCCGCGCCCCCTCCACATGGTCCAAAATCCATTGCAGCTTAGTGGCGGAGAAGTAGGCGTCAATGAGCAGCCCCGTGCGGTCCTTCACATAGGAGGTGAAGGCCTGATCCCGCCTCAACTCCTCGCACAGGGAAGCGGTGCGGCGGCACTGCCATACAATGGCGTTGCAGATAGGCCGGCCAGTATGTTTGTCCCAGACGATGGTGGTTTCCCGCTGATTGGTAATGCCGATGGCGGCCAGCTCCTCAGGGGTGGCTCCGGTCTGAGCCAATACCTCCGTAAGGACGGAGTATTGGGTGGACCAGCTCTCCATGGGGTCCTGCTCTACCCAGCCGGGATTTGGGTAGATCTGGGTCAGTTCCCGCTCGGCAGAGCCGATAATGTTCTGTTCCCGGTCGAAGAGGATGCATCGGCTGCTGGTGGTCCCCTGATCCAAGGCGGCTATGTATTGTTTCATGGGCGGCACCTGCCTTTCTTGTTTCGATGATGGTAGAAAACGCGGGGAGGGACAAAAGCGGGATAGCTGCTCTGCCATTGCTCTTCCGTGTGGCAGATTTCACAGCGGGAGCGATGGCACGGCAAATTCCGGCGGTGTTTTAGCGGCTTTGACGCAGCGGGCAGAGCCGCTCAACGTCCACAGGCAGCAAAATCTCCGCAGCTTATAAAAGAAAAATCAGCGGTTGGCCAGCCGGTAAATGGCCAGAATATCCTCGTACTCCAGCACTCGGAAGGCGCCGATGGTCCGCTGGCCATAGAAGGTGCACCGGCGGGCCAGCTCTTCCAGCTCGGCCTCAGACTGGATGCCGCAGCCCAGCTCTGAGAAGCAGGTGGGCATGTCCAGGGAGCGGAAGTAGTCCACCGTACAGGCAATGGCCTCCCGCGCCAGCTCCTCTTCGGATTTTCCAGCGGGGTCCAGCCCCCACACCCGCACGCCGTACTGGACAAAACGGGCCGGGTTGGTGGGAAGGCAGTACTCCGCCCAGCTGCCCCACATAGTGGAGAGGGTAGCTCCGTGGGCATAATCAAACCGAGCGCTGAGCTCATGGCCCAGCTGATGGGTGGCAAAATCCTTAGGGGCTCCCAGTCCGGTGAGATTGTTGTGGGACAGACTGCCCGCCCACATGAGCTCACTCATGGCCTGGGCGTCGTGGGAGTCGGCGTAGGCCCGTCTGCCGCAGGCAATCACCGTGCGGAGCAGGCCCTCTGCGATCTCGTCGGTGAGCAGATTGCCGGTGACGGAGGTGAAGTACCGGTCCAGCGTGTGCATCATAATGTCCACCACGCCGCAGGTGACCTGGTAGGTGGGCAGGGTGTAGGTGAGCTCCGGGTCCATAATAGCAAACTTGGGGCGGATGAGGTCGGAGGAGAGCCCACGTTTTACCAAGGTGTCGTCCCGGGTGAGGACAGCAGAGTCGCTGGTTTCGCTTCCGGCAGCTGAGATGGTCAAAATGGCGCCCACGGGCAGAGTGCGTGTGACAGGCAGCTTTCGCAGCCAGAAGTCCCACAGGTCGCACTCTGGGTTAGCCGCGCCCAAAGCGATTGCCTTTGAGGCGTCAATCACGCTGCCGCCGCCGACAGCCAAAATCAGATCTGCACCTAGCTGGAGCGCCTTCTGTACGCCCTCACGGGCCTGAAACAGGCGGGGATTGGGGTGGATGCCGCCGAAGGTATCGTAAGTCAGACCTGCCTTGGACAGGGAGGCCAGCACTCGGTCCAGCAGGCCGCTGCGTCTGGCGCTTTGTCCTCCGTAGACCACAAGGACGCGGTGGGCTCCAAGCTGGGCGGCCTTTTCGCCGGCCTGCTCCTCTGTGCCGGGACCAAAGGTGATTGCAGTGGGCTCATAAAATTCAAAGGCATACATGGGAAAACCTCCTCAAGGAAACAGATTTTAATAATCAAACTTTACCACAACCTGGCTTTGGTGGCAAGTGGCAGGGGCCATTTTCCTGTTCTGCGCATAGAATGGGGTGTGGCAGTGCCACATAAACTGATCCGAAGGAGAAGGAGCGTATCCTGCCATGAATCATTACCTTCCATCTGATCGGGGACGGAGGCCGGGGGGCGAGGTGGTTGCCTATCTGACCTCCTGCCGCCCGGCGGAGTGCTGTTGTCCGCCGCCGTGCCCGCCTCCCTGCCCGCCATCCGGCGGACCCACAGGACCTACAGGCCCCCAGGGATCGATGGGTCCCACCGGGCCAACTGGTCCCCAGGGAGTACAGGGGCCTCAGGGATTTGCCGGACTGCCCGGTCCAACTGGTCCCACCGGACCTCAGGGAAACCCAGGGCCGGATGGGGCGGTGGGCCCTACAGGGCCTCAGGGAATCCCGGGGCCAGACGGAGCGACCGGTCCCACCGGCCCCACGGGAGCCGCAGGAGTCCAGGGTGAGGCAGGTCCCACCGGGCCCGCCGGCCCAGCCGGAGCGACCGGTCCCACCGGCCCTACGGGCCCCGCGGGAGTCCAGGGTGAGGCAGGTCCCACCGGGCCCGCCGGCCCAGCCGGGGCGACCGGCCCCACGGGTCCCATAGGCCCCGCGGGCCCAACCGGTCCTACTGGCCCCACAGGCCCGTCAGGGACAGCGAGCCCATCCGATTTGGTAGCGGCTTATTCCAACCCCACACAGTCCGCCGCCTCGGGGTTCCCCATGGTATTTGACCGGAATTATTTGAGCTATGGAACTGCGGTGTCTCATACCGCTGGAAGCGGAGACTTTACGGTGAATCAGCCGGGCCTGTATCAGATAGATTATCACGGTGTGGTGTCTGCTGCCCCCACAGAGACCTTCCCTGTGACCATTGTCACCTCTCTGGAGCAAAATGGGGCAATTGTCCCTGGGGCATCCATCCCCGGCCAGTTTCAAGACGCTACGCAGGCGATTCCTCAATCCTTCACGGTTCGCCTGCCAATTACAACTGTTCCCACAACTCTCCAGGTGGTGGGAGAAGGAGGTAGCTATCTGGCTAACTCCATGTCTTTAAATGTGACTCGGCTGGGCGACGTGCCCACCACATGATCAAAACAGAAGCCGCAGGGGGCGGGATATGCCGTCCCGCCCCCTGCAATCAGGAGGTCAGTATGAATATTGTGGTCTATGCCATCTGCAAAAATGAAGCTTCCTTTGTGGACCGGTGGATGGACTCCATGGGGGAGGCGGACCAGATAGTGGTCCTGGATACCGGCTCCACCGACGGGACGCAAGAGAAGCTGCGGGGGCGGGGAGCACAGGTGTGGGAGGAGACAATCAGTCCCTGGCGGTTTGACACCGCTAGGAATCGATCCTTGGAGCTGGTCCCGGAGGATGCAGATATCTGTGTGTGTACCGATCTGGACGAGGTATTTCACCCCGGCTGGCGTGCGGCTTTAGAGCGGGCCTGGATCCCAGGCGCAGGACAGGCCCGGTATCGCTACACTTGGAGCTTTCAGGGGGACGGTTCGGAGGGTGTTGTGTTTTGGCCTGAAAAAATCCATGCCCGCAGGGGTTACCGCTGGGTCCATCCGGTCCATGAGGTGCTGGCCTGGACGGGGCCCGGCACAGCCGGAGCTGTGGTGACGGCGGAGGGCGTACAGCTGGACCACCACCCAGATCCCCAAAAATCTAGGGGGCAGTATCTCCCCCTGCTGGAGCTGTCTGTGCGGGAGGCTCCGGAGGATGACCGGAACTGGCACTACTTAGGGCGGGAATATCTGTATCACGGCCGGTGGGACGACTGTATCCGCGCGCTGGAGACGCATCTCTCCCTGCCCAAAGCCGTTTGGCGGGATGAGCGGGCCGCCTCCATGCGGTATATTGCCCGGGCATACCTCCGAAAGGGAGAGGGGGGGCAGGCACAAAGCTGGTATCTCCGGGCGGCTGCAGAGGCTCCGTATTTGAGGGAGCCGTGGGTGGAGCTGGCTCACTTCCTCTATGGGAGACAGGAGTGGGACGGAGTGCTGTTCTGCACTGGCCAGGCCCTGGCACTGACAGAGCGCCCCAGGACCTACCTCTGCGAGCCGGACGCCTGGGGCAGTCTCCCTCACGACCTGCGCTGCCAGGCCTTTTACCACACAGACCGCCGATTTTCGGCGCTGGAGGAGGCGAGGCGCGCCTATGCGCTCTCTCCACATGATGAAAGGCTGGAGAGCAATGTGCAGCTGCTGGAGCGCATGGTTGAGGGGGCAGAGGGGCAATAAAAAGCTTCAGGCGGAGAGACATCCTTCTCTGCCTGAAGCATGAAGCGCTGGAGCATTTAGAGCGGGGAGCGCACTGGAGATTATAGTTCTGGAGCCAGAGTCTCCATCTCGTCCAGCAGGGAGTTGAACAGGTCCAGCGCCGCCTGGACGGGTTCCGGGGAGGTCATGTCCACCCCGGCCCCTTTCAACAGGTCGATGGGGTCCTGGCTGCACCCGCCGGACAGGAAGTTCAAATAGTCCCTCACCGCCGGTTCCCCTTCGCTGAGAATGCGCCGGGACAGGGCGATGGCGGCGGAGTAGCCGGTGGCGTACTGGAATACATAGTAGTTGTAGTAGAAGTGGGGGATCCGGGACCACTCCAGGGCAATCTGCTCGTCGGAGACCATATCCGGGCCGAAGTAAGCCTCGTTCAAGGCTTTGTACTCCCGACTGAGCAGGTCGGCGGTGAGCGTCTCCCCCTGGGCGGACAGCTCGCCCATACGCAGCTCAAATTCGGCGAACATGGTCTGCCGGTACAGGGTGCCCTTGAACTGCTCCAGGAAGTGGTTGATGAGCCAGGCCCGGCGGCGCTTGTCCACCGTGCTGTTCAGCAGATGGTCCATGAGCAGGGCCTCGTTGCAGGTGGAGGCCACCTCCGCCACAAAGATCACATAGTCCCGGTAGACGGAGGGCTGGGTTTTGTTGGACCGGTAGGAGTGGACCGCGTGGCCCAGCTCGTGGGCCAGGGTGAACATACTGTCCAGGTCGTCCTGGTAATTGAGCAGGATATAGGGGTGGACCAAAGAGCCGGACATGTAGCCCCCGGAGCGCTTGCCCACGTTTTCATACACGTCGATCCACCGGTGCTCCATCCCCTCCCGGAGAATGGCCTGGTACTCCGCGCCCAGGGGGGCCATGGCCTGGAACACAGTCTCCTTGGCCTCCTCATAGGGGATTTTGGCGTCCACCCCGGACACCATGGGGGCGTACACGTCGTACATGTGCAGCTCGTCCACCCCCAGCAGCTTCTTCCGCAGGCGCACATACCGGTGCATCTTGTCCAGGTTGGCCCGGACGGTGGCAATCAGGTTGCGGTACACCGCCTCCGGCACACGGGTGGAGGCCAGAGAGGCGGCCAGGGCGCTGGGGTACTTTCGGGCCTTGGCGAAGAACTCCAGCTGCTTCACCTGGGCGGACAGGGTGGACGCCAGGGTGTTGTTTACCCCGCCGTAGACGGAATACAGGTTCTCGAAGGCGGATTTCCGCAGGGCGCGGTCCTCGCTGGACATAAGCAGGGTGTAGGAGCCGTTGGACAGGGGGTGTGGCTCTCCCTGGGAATCCACCGCGTCGGGGAAGGTCAGGTCCGCGTCGGACAGCTTGGAGAAGATGTCGTCCGGGGCCTGGGCCAGTTCCCCCACGCCGGCCAGCAGCTTTTCCTCCGCGTCGGACGGGGTGTGCTCGTTTCGGTCCTGGATAAGGGAGAAATACCGGCGGTACAGCGCCAGCTCCGGCTTTTCGGCATAAAATTGCTCCAAAAGCTCCGCCGGGATGCGGATAATCTCGGGGATCTCGAAGGAAACCGCCTGGGAGAGGGCCACATACTGGCTGGTGATCTTGCCCACCATGGCCTGGTACTCCGGGACGCGGGTGTCCTCGTCGCTCTTTCGCTGGGCGTAGTCCATGAGCTTCACCAGCAGCTCCCCGGCCTCCTGCTCCAGGGTGACGTACTGGTACAGAATGTCCGCGCTCTCTGAGAGGCGGCCGGCGTAGGCCGCCAGCTGGGGGACCATGGACTGGAGCCGGGCGACGTCCTTCTGCCAGGCCTGATCGGTGGGGTACAGGTCGGCGGTGTTCCAAGTGAACTCCGGAGGAATCTGGCTGCGCTCCGGAATTTTTTTCGGTTGAGACATGGAAAAACCTCCTTGTGGGAAGATGATAGTAACAGTATGGTATCACGGAGTCAAAAATATGGCAAGAGAGATAAAAAGTAAGGAAATGGGCGGCCCAAAGGCCGCCCAAAGGGGGAAGAGAGGCGAGAAATTAAAATACCAGTTCTCTGGTGATCTCAGACAGGCTGTGAACACCGCACATGGCCATGGTATCCTCCAGCTCTCCCTTAATTTTTTGAGTGAGCAGGGCCACGCCCTCGGCACCGCCGCCGTAGACAGCGGTGACATAGGGGCGGGCCATGATTACGCCGTCTGCCCCCAGAGCCAGAGCCTTGCATACATCTACACCGGTGCGGATGCCGCCGTCCACAAGAATGGTCATCTGCCCCTTGACTGCCTCCGCAATCGCGGGGAGCACCTGAGCCGTGGCGGGTACGCCGTCCTGGACCCGGCCTCCGTGGTTGGAGACCACGATGCCGGCAGCTCCGGCCTCCAGAGCCTTTCGGGCGCCGTTTACAGTCATAATTCCCTTGAGAATAAAGGGAACCTGAGCGTATGCAATGATTTCCTGCAGCTCGGCCACCGTCTTGGAGCCGGCTGGGGGAGTGAGACCCTTCAGGAAGGGCAGGCCGGCGGCGTCAATGTCCATAGCGAACACCTTGGCGCCGGAGGCCTTGGCAGCGTCCAGCTTGGCGAACAGAGTGTCTCTGTCCCAGGGCTTGACGGTGGGGATGCCCTTGCCGCCGGCGGCGCCGATGGCCTCCGCTGCGGCAGTGAACACCGCGGGATTGGTGCCGTCCCCGGTAAACGCGGCGATACCCGCCTGGACACAGGCGGGGACCAGAATGTTGTTGTACTCAAGATCGTTGTACTTATCCCCATAGTGGAGGTTTACCGCCCCCACCGGACCGGCAAATACAGGCAGAGCATAGGTTTCGCCGAAGAATTGAAATGCAGTATCTACCGGCTTGTTCTCGCAGATCGTGTCCATGTTTAAGTACACGTTCTGCCAAGCCTCATAGTTTCGGATGGCCACAGTGCCGGTGCCCTTGGCGCCGGGGCCGGGCATGGTGCTGCCGCAGGCCCTTCCGTTACATACGGGACAGGCCTTGCAGCTGGGGCCGCTGCAGGCGCGGGCAGCCGCTAAAACATCTTGATAAGTCATAGTTATTTCCTCCCTGATGTAAATTGGCGATAGTGTTGGGACAAGTCAATGTTACTCCCCCGCCCCCTGCAAGGTCCATGTGCATAGGGCGGGGGAGGTTCCGCTCAAGTAAAAGTTCCTCTTTCCGAATTATTGTAGCGGTAAAAAGGTGGGCCGTCAAGAGCGGAGCCTGTGCTGTAGCCAGGTCAGCAGATCGGCGAAAACTGCCTCCCGCTGTACCTCATGGAACATCTCATGCCGGCCGCCGGGATAGAGCTGTAAGGTGAGGTCTTTGCAGCCGGCGGCCTGAAACATGTGGAAAACCTTCCGGACCCCTCTCCCCATACCGCCCACCGGGTCGTCCTCCCCGGAGAGAAAGAGCACGGGAAGGTTTGAGTCGATGTGCCGCAGATTCTCCGGCTGGGCGATGAACTGTAGGCCCCCCATCATATCCCGGAACAGGGAGACGGTGGGCCTGGGGCGGCAGAGGGGGTCTGCGAGATAGGCGTCCACCGCCTCCGGGTCGCTGGATATCCAGTCGGCAGAGGTGCGGTTGGGGCGGAAACGGCGGTTATAGGCCCCCAGAGACAGGGCGTCCACCAGAGGACTCACCCCTTCCGGTCCCAGACGGAGGCACTCCAGCTCGGCCAACAGCTTTCCCAGGGAAATCAGGGGGGCGGGCTCCTGCCCGGTGCCGGAGAGGATGCACCCGCTGAGGGTGTGAGGCCAGCGGATGAGATAGGTGCGGGCCAAAAAAGAGCCCATGGAGTGCCCCAGCAGGAAGTATGGAAGGGAGGGGTGCTGCTGGCCCAGAATTTCCCGCAGGCGGCGCACGTCCTGGACGGCCAAATCCCAGCCCTTTTCTGGGGCAAACAGGCCGTAGGTCAGGCCTTCCGCTGTGCGGCCGTGGCCCAGGTGATCCTCACCACACACCAGAAATCCGTGCTGAGTGAGAAAGTGAGCCGTCTCCTCATACCGGCCCATGTGCTCAGAGATGCCGTGGACAATTTGGACAACGGCACGGGGAGGTCCCTCGGGGAGCCAGACCCGGGCAAAAATCTGGAATCCGGCGCGGGCAGAGGGATAAAAAAACTCCTTTGTATCGGACATGAAGGGGCCTCCCTTCCTAAGCGGATTGCTGTTTTCACTGTAGCACAAAGCGGGGCGCGGGGCAAGAGAATCTATTCCAACATTTCCAAAAGTCGCCTCAGACGGGCGGCGGCCTGCTCCGACTGGCCACCAAGGGCTTGGAACAGCTGACGCAGGCAGGGATCCTGGACCGCGTCCGCGCAGGCGAGGGCCTGAGCGGAACGCTGTTGAAAGGCCTGAAATAAGGTGCGCAGTCCCCCGTCCAGAGAGGAGGAGAGGGGCAGTGCCGGCTGCGACGGCCGGCAGCGGGAGCCGGTTATGAGGAAATAGGCCACAGACAGCCGGCGCTGCTCCTGATGCATCCCTGCATACAGGGAGGAGAGGACTCGGGCGGTCTGGGGCCCCGCCTGGCGGGAGAGCCGCTGGATGGTGCGGAGAAGGGCGTGGGTCTGCTCCATCAGATTCTGAAGGGCCTGAGTATGGGGCAGAGAAGCTTCTCCCAGGCAGGAGTGGCGGCGCTCCGCCTCGGAGACGGGAGAGGCCGCGGCGGGGGCCGACGGAGCGGGGGAGGAGAGGGCGATGGGGCTGTGTTCCTGATCTGGCATAACCCGCCGCCAAACCCGCTGAAAGACCTCCGGATCGAAGGGCTGTAGGGAGAGGGGGGATGGGAGCTGCTTTATTTCCATAAAATTACCTCCTAAGTCAGAGATTCGGTCTCTCCATTCTATGCGGGGGAGGAAGGGGCGGGAACGGTTGCAATATAGCCGTATTTTGTGGTATACTAATACTCCGGCAGCTGGCCTGGAAATTTAATTTGCCCCAATTTATTTGCTGTGCTTTCCCCCTGCTGAGCGGACACAAGGGAAAATTTCGATTCAGAAGTTCTGAAAGCGCATAGATAATTTGATGATGCTGCTGTGGAGAGAGGAGAAAACACTGCTTATGGACGCGCCGACCCCTGAAAATCTGCGGCCCTTGGAATGTCGCTCCAATCGCCCTCATCAGTTTACAACTGTAAATGGAATTTTTATTACGAAAATTGAGCCCGGACGGGCGGAGGGAGTTCTGAAGGTCACCCAGGACAGCCTGAATCCCCACGGCAAGGTCCACGGAGGGGCCTTGGCGGCTCTGGCGGACACAGTGGGCGGAAACTGTGCCTGTGCAAGGGGCCGCAGCTGTGTGACGGCAGCCAGCACCATGGAGTTTCTCCGTCCAGCGGAGGGTCCGTATATCACCTGCACTGCTGTCCCGAAGAAGGAGGGACGCACGTTGTCTGTGATCCAGGTGGAGCTGTATAGCGCTACTGGAAGCCTGGTGGCCACAGGGACCTTTACCTTTTTTATGATGGATCCCCCTGAGAATGTCGATCCCGCATAAAAAGGTGTGCTTTTTGTTGTGTGTACCGCCCTGCAGAGGGGTGGAGAGCAGGGGGCACAGCAGAAAATTGGAAGAGGAAAAATCGACCTCCAATTTTCGGGAAATTGATTGACATTTCCCGGGGGTCATGGTACGATACAATGACATTCATCAAATCAATCGGATAGAGGCGCGGAACACATGCGTACCAGGAGACAAGGCCAGGCAGCCGTCTTTTGGGAGAGGGTGGGCCGCCGAAGAGGATCTTTGCCTGCCTGGGTGACGGCCTCTGGGCCGTGCGAGAAGATCTCACGGACTGTCACAGCATTGTGGGGCGCTATCCAGAGGTCCGATTTCCCCGTGTGTGGGGCAAAGAGGACGTTTGGCTTTTACCGTGGGCGCTCTGCGCCCACGGTTTTTGCGCAATGCGGGCGCTTCGCCCGGATTTGAGACGGAGGGAGAAACATGAGAAGAATGAGAAGCTGGCTGCCCCTGGCAGCCGTCCTGGTGCTGATGGTCGCGGCCATGACGACTGGCGCCTTCGCCGCGGGGGAGGAGGCCGCCGAGTATGTCAGCCCCTTTTATGCCACCCCCTTGGCCCTACTGCCCCCGGTGGTGGCGATCGGCCTGGCCCTGATCACAAAGGAGGTGTACTCCTCCCTGTTTATCGGAATTCTGGTGGGGGGACTGCTGTACTCCGGTTTTCAGTTTGAGGGGACAATCCTCCATGTGTTCCAGGGCGGTATCGTGTCGGTGCTGTCCAGTACCTACAATGTAGGTATTCTGGTGTTCCTGGTGATTCTGGGGGCTATGGTGTGCCTGATGAACAAGGCCGGCGGCTCCGCCGCCTTTGGCCGCTGGGCCGCCAAAAATATCAAGAGCCGGGTGGGAGCTCAGCTGGCCGCCGTGGTGCTGGGCGTGCTGATCTTCATTGACGACTACTTCAACTGCCTCACTGTGGGCTCCGTTATGCGGCCCCTGACGGACAAGCACCGGGTGTCCCGGGCGAAGCTGGCATACATCATCGACGCCACTGCCGCTCCGGTGTGTATTATCGCCCCCATCAGCTCCTGGGCGGCGGCGGTGTCCAGCTATGTGCCCGACGGACAGGGCCTGATGGTGTTTATCCGGGCCATTCCCTACAACTTCTACGCTCTGTTTACCATTGCAATGATGGTTGCCATGGTGGTGATGAAGGTGGAGTTCGGCCCCATGCTGAAGTTTGAGCGCAACGCTTATCAAAAGGGGGACCTGTTCTCCGGCTCCAACCCCTATGCGGGAGTGGAGGAAAATCCAGACCAGTCCAAGGGCGGAGTCATCGATCTGGTGCTACCCATTGCGGTGCTGGTGGTGGCCTGCGTCATCGGTATGCTTTACTCCGGCAGCTTCTTTGACAGCACAGGGAGTACCTATTTGGACGTGGCGGGGGCGTTCTCCAACTCAGACGCCTCTGTGGGCCTGATGCTGGGCTCCTCCTTCGGACTGCTCTTTGCTCTGATTTTCTACTGGGCCCGAAAGGCCATGACCTTCCGGGAGATGATGGACTGCATCCCTGAGGGCTTCAAGGCCATGGTGCCCGCCATCCTGATCCTCACCTTTGCCTGGTCCCTGAAGGCCATGACCGACTCCCTGGGGGCCACCCCCTTCGTGGATCACTTTGTCAAGACCTATGCGAAGAACGTTCAGTTCTTCCTGCCCGCCATTGTGTTTGCCATCGGCTGCCTGCTGGCCTTCGCCACCGGCACCTCCTGGGGCACCTTCGGCATCCTGATCCCCATCACTATGGCCATCTTCCCCCTGGAGGACCCCATGGGAATTGTGTGTATCTCCGCCAGCATGGCCGGCGCTGTGTGCGGCGACCACTGCTCCCCCATCTCTGATACCACCATTATGGCCTCGGCGGGGGCGCAGTGCGACCACGTAAACCACGTGTCCACCCAGCTGCCCTATGCTATTATGTGCGCGGTGATCTCGTTTATTGCCTATATTGCGGCCGGACTGCTGGTCCATTTTGGAGCGCCGGGCATTTTAGCCCTGCCCTTCGGCTTGATTTTGCTCATCGGCACCTTGGTTGTGATGAAGCATATGGGCGACGACGTGACCAAGTAAAGCTTTTTTGAGTACAAGGGCCTGCTACTATAAAGAGATAGTTTGCACCAATCTGTCATTGTGAGCCAGTGGGCGCACTGGCAGGGCACTCCGTTTTGTGGAGCAGCGAGACAGATTCCCAACAAAAATGGCCGCCTGTAGGCGGCCATTTTTTGCAGAATGATAGGTGTTTGGGTATCTGCGCATCTTACAGCGGCCCTTGTCGGATTTAAGAAAAGACTGCCTGGGAGATGTCCAGGGGGTGGCCGCTTGGGTTGTCAATGTCAGTTCCGTTGTTCTGGAATACGGAGCCCTGGAAGTCCAGCGCAAGCTGGGAGGGGACCTGCTCCAGCAGAACGGCGGTGTCGTTGTTTTGGAACCGGTTGTCGTTGTACATGGAGTGGACGGGAGTGACGTCGGCGCTGTTGAAGTGGAAGCCCACACCGTTGTCCGAAAAGGTACAGGAGATGGCGTTGCCCCAGCTGTTCCCAGCACAGAGAAATCCGGTGCCCCAGCCGGAGAAGGTACAGTTTTCCACCCATACCCGTGCCTGGGAGGACAGACCGGTATCAGAACCGGAGCCCTGAAG
>CALXGD010000105.1 GCA_944387745.1 uncultured Oscillospiraceae bacterium | reverse complement strand
TGTTCCTGGGCTGCTTCCTGGAGACCCAGTCCATCATCCTGCTGGTGACCCCCATCCTGCTGCCCATGGCCAGCTACCTGGGGATCAGCGACATCGCCCTGGGCCTGATCATCATCGTGAACACCTCCATCGGCATGATCACCCCGCCCATGGCCGTCAACCTGTTCGTGGCCTGCGGTATTACCAAGACGTCGGTGGGCGCCGTATCCAAGCGGATTGTCCTCTACCTGCTGGTGGAGTTTGGCATCCTGCTGGTGTACACCTATGTCCCGGTTATTTTCGGAATCTCCTTCGTGTGAGTCTGTACCTAAGCAGCCAAAGTCAACCTGGGTCTCCCGCCGCCTTTGGCGGGAGACCTGTTTTTATAACATCTTAACAAAAGCAGAGTCCCTTGCCCCCCGTTTTCGCTGCTGTGCCGGTTGAGTGCTCTGCTTTAAGTGAACTTTTTCTGTTTTTTGGTTTAAATTTTCACTAAAATACAGAAAATTCCCATTTTCTTCTGAAAAATCTCCGCCCCATCGTTGAAAAAGATCGGGGCAGTCCCTTGAAATTTTCTTTACACTCTGGTATACTGAAAACCGTGTTTTTGCGGCCAGTGGGCTGAAGAAACCAGAAGTCAGGCACATTTCCCGCGTAAATACGAAACCACACCTCGTGAGGGAGCATCCATGAAACAGCATGTTGTAGAGTTAGGAGTCACCAATACAAAGACCAACCATTCTGCCGCAGAACTGGTAATAGCCGGGATCAAGGAGCAGATCTTAAGCCACGCCTTGAAGCCGGGGGATCAGCTCCCCAATGAGTATGAGCTGTGCGAGCTGTTCAACGTCAGCCGCGGCTCTCTCCGGGAGGCCATTAAGATCCTGGCCACAATGGGGATTTTGGAGCTGCGTCCCGGGATCGGAACCTTTGTCTCCAACGGCAACAAGGAGTTTGTGCAGGAATCCCTGTTTTTCTCCCTGTTTCTCACCTATACGGATATGAGGGACATTGCTCCCCTGCGCCGGATCATTGAAAACGACGTAATGGAGCTGATTATTGACAACTATGACCGGAATCAGGACGAGCGGGCCCAGATGCAGCAGTCCCTGTTGGAGCTGAGCCGTATCGTGGAAACCCAGCAGTCTCACGCCGTTCTGGTGGCCAATGATATGCAGTTTCACAAATACATGGCCTCGGCCTGCAAAAACAGCGTGATCGAGTCCATTTACCGCAGTCTGATTGAGTATATCCAGCGCTCCATGCAGGAGTCCGACCGGGAGCAGCCGCCGGAGCGGGTCTACCGCAGCCATGCGAAGATCATGGAGACGATAGAGCGCCGGCGGAAGGAGGATATTGCCAATACGGTCAGCTACACCCTGGAGCCCTGGCGCCACAGTTGAGCGGCGCACAGCGTGCGGCAGGTATTGGATGGTTCAGCAAAAAGAAACCCGCTACAGAATGGGAAATTCTGTAGCGGGTTTTTGTATGAATCTGTATGCTGGGTCGGACTCAGTCCGGCGCCCCTCTCCGGATCAGGGCCACCGCCACGTCGTTCACATTGGTGCCGGTGGGGCCGGTGCGGATGAGTCCGTTCACCCGGTCCAAGGCGTGGTAGGCGTCGTTCTCCGCCAGTACCTGGTGAATGGTCAGCCCCTGGGCGGCCAGGCGGTCCTTGGTGGTCCCGTCTACGATGCCCCCCGCGGCGTCGGTGGGACCGTCGGTGCCGTCAGAGCCCAGCGAGAAGATCAGGGTGTCCTCCAGTCCGGCAATTCCCTCGGCGGCGGACAGTGCCAGCTCCTGATTCCGGCCTCCCAATCCGTGGCCAGTGAGGTGGACCACCGTCTCACCCCCAGCCAGGAAGGCCAGGGAGCGCCCGTCCCCCTGGTGAGTGCGGGCGACGGAGGCCAGGAAGGAGCCCGCCTCTCTGGCCTGGCAGCACAGCTGGTCGGTGAGGAGCACCGGCTCATAGCCCAGCTCCCGGCAGGCCGCCCCGGCGGCGGCGCACAGCTCCCGCACGCTGCCAGTGATCACCGTCTCCACGTTGTCCAGGGACTTGGGGGTCTCCTGCTTCAGCAGGTCCCGGGCCTGGTCCGACAGGGTGAGGCTGTATTTCTCCGCCACCTCCAGGGCCTGGGCGCTGGTGGACTGGTCCGGACAGGCGGGGCCGGAGGCGATCATATCCAGGGGATCCCCCAGAATGTCTGACAGCACCACGGCGTACACCTGGGCCGGGGCGCACAGCCGGGCGAACCGCCCCCCCTTCACTGCGGACAGCCGCTTACGGACGGTATTCATCTCCACAATGTCCGCTCCGCAGGCCAGCAGCTCCTCCGTCAGTCGGAAGAGCTCCTCCGGGGGGATCAGGGGGGACTCAAACAGGGCGGAGCCACCTCCGGACACCAGAAACACCACTGTATCCTGGGCGGTCAGATCCTTCACCAGCTCGATGGCGGCCTGGGTCCCCTGGAAGGAGCCCTCGTCGGGCACGGGGTGCCCTCCCTCATAGATCCTACAGTGGGGGATGTCCCCCCGGCTGTGGCCGTGCTTGGTCACAACCACGCCAGCCTCCAGCTTCTCGCCCAGCAGCCGGGCGGCGCAGTCGGCCATCTGCCAGGCCGCCTTGCCGATGGCCGTTAAAAACACCCGGCCGGAGCCGAAATTTTTTCCCTCCAGGGCCCGTGTCACCGCCTGGTCAGGCAGACAGGCGGTGAGAGCTTCCTGGATGATCGTCTGGGCATCTGAGTAAATGGACATAGCCAACTCCTCCTTACGTTTTATCGCGGTATTATTCCGTCTGACTGGCAAAGCGGCAGGCAAAGTACAGCAGTACAGCCCCTCTGGGGTCCCGCACGCTGTATCCGGTTTTCTCCTGGACCCGCTGCAGACGGTAGTGAACGGTGTTTTTATGGACGAACAGGGCCTGAGCCATCTCTTTTACCTGTCCCCGGTACTGAAAGTAAAGCAGGACGGTGTCTCGGACCTCCGCCCGCTCCTGGTCGGAGCAGTTGGAGAATACCAGCTCCATCAGGTCCCGGCGGATGGCAGGCGGGATGCTGTCCGCCAGGAATTCCAGGGAGACCTCGTCATAGAACAGCACCTTTCCTCCCGAGGTCCGGGCGGTGCGGTAGGCGGTTCGGGCCTCCCGATAGCACCGGCGCACCTCCAGGCCTCGGCGGCCCTCTGTGCTCATTCCTCCATATACCTGCGTGCCGTAGGCGCTCTCCAGCTCACTCCGGATCTGATTGACCCGGGTGAGCACCTCATAGCGGTTCAGATCTCGGAACAGAAGGAGGATCCGCTGATTGATTACAGTGCACAGGCTGCTGGGATCGGTGCCCAGATAGGGGCGGATGTGCTTTACATAGAGGGCGTTGCGCATCTCCTGGGGCGCTTCCAGCTCGCCGTGGTTCTGGACTGCCAGCATCACCACCGTCCACTGGGCGGAGAGCTTGATTCCCAGCATGTTTCCCCGCAGCTCCAGCTCCGCCAGATCCGGCTCCTCGGCAAACAGCCAATTCTCAATGAAGCACTGCCGGGCGCTGTCCAGCAGATCCTCCTGCTCCTGACGGCGGATATCCCGGACCATGATCTCCGTCATGCGCTTAATGACGGCCCCCAGACTCTCCACCTGGGCGGGAGGGCCGGTGATTCCAATGACCCCCACCGTCTGATCGTCCAGCTGAATGGGGAGGTTCACCCCCCGGCGGGCCCCGCCGGGGCTCCAGTCGTCCTCTTGTACGGTGAGGCTGGCCAGACCCTGCTCCAGGATCCGGCAGGCCCCCAAGTGGCGCTGTCCCACCCGCTCCGGGTCGGTGCTGGCAAAAATCACTCCATTTTCGTCCATGAAGTTGATGTCCCGACCGGTGATTTCCTTGATCTCCCGGACAATGGAGCGGGCCGCAGCTTCTGAAATAAACATACTCCTCCGCCTCTCTTCTTTTGTCCAAATTAAAGCTTTATTTTTTAGAGAAAATACAAA
>CALXGD010000104.1 GCA_944387745.1 uncultured Oscillospiraceae bacterium | reverse complement strand
CCTATATTCAGCGCTATAACGGTAAGATCGTGGTGGTCAACTGCGGCGGTCTGTGGATGGATCAGGCACTTCAGGACGCTGTGGCCACCGACATCACCCTGCTCCGCCTGGTGGGCATCAAGGTGGTACTGGTCCACGGCGTCGGCCCCCAGGTTCAACAGGCCCTTCAACAGGCTGGGAAGGAGCTGCCCGCAGCGGACAGCCTCCCTCAAGCGGACGAGGGGTCCATCGACCTGATACAGGAGCTCCTGTGCGGCAAAATCAACAAGGACTTGGCCGCCACTTTAAACCGGCACGGCTCCAAGGCCATCGGACTGTGCGGCATTGACGGCGGCCTGCTCACCGCCGGGGCCGCCGCCCCCAGCTGCACTGGAAACCTGATCCGGACGGACAGCGGAATCTTAGAGGACTTCCTGCTCCGGGGCTGCACTCCAGTGGTGGCGGCTGTAGCCCAGGGCACAGAGGACTCAGCCCCTGTCCTTGTGGTCAGTGCCGACCAGACCGCCGCACGGCTGGCCGTGGCCCTAAAGGCGGAGAAGCTCATTCACCTGGTGGCGGCGGACCAGCTGCTCCGCTCCCCCCAGGCTCCGGAGGAGCCCATCCCGGTCATCCCCCTGTCCCAGGTGCCCGCTCTGATCCGCAGCGGCGTCATCCCCGCGGACATGGCCGCCAAGGTAAATTTCAGCGTGGAGGCGGTGCGCTCCGGCGTGAAGTCCGCCACCCTCCTGGACGGGAGCGTCCCCCACGCCATTCTGCTGGAGCTGCTGTCCGACGAGGGCACCGGCACCATGCTGACCCATTGACAAAGAGGTGAGCCGAGATGAAGAAAGATTTGCTCAAGCTGCTGGACCTGACCGGCGAGGACATTCTAAAAATTCTGGACACGGCGGACCAGCTGAAATTCAGTCAGAAGCACGGCATCCCCCACGACAAGCTCAAGGGCAAGACCCTGGCCATGATTTTTGAGAAGAACTCCACCCGCACCCGGGTCTCCTTCGAGACGGGCATGTACCAGCTGGGGGGCCACGCCCTGTTCCTGTCCAGCAAGGAGAGCCAGATTGGCCGGGGCGAGCCAGTGGAGGACACCGCCCGTGTACTGCTGCGCTACTGCGATGGCATTATGATCCGCACCTTCGCCCAGGAGGAGGTGGAGACCCTGGCAGCCCACGCCAACATCCCTGTGATCAACGGCCTGACAGATTTCTGCCACCCCTGCCAGGTACTGGCCGACCTGATGACCGTTCGGGAGCACAAGGCAGTGCTGGAGGGGCTGAAGATGTGCTACATCGGGGACGGCAACAACATGGCCAACTCCCTGATTGTGGGCGGTTTGAAGGTGGGCATGGAGGTGTCCGCAGCTTGCCCCGAGGGCTATGACCCCCACCCGGACGTGCTGGCCTTCGCCAAAAGTGACCCGAGCTTCGGGTTCACCCTCTGCCGGGACCCCAAGGAGGCTGCCGTGAACGCCGACGTGGTGTTCACCGACGTATGGGCCTCCATGTGCCAGGAGGAGGAGAAGGCCGTCCGGGAGAAGGCCTTCGCGGGCTATCAGGTCAATCAGGAGCTGATGGCCCTCGCCAACCCCGGCTGCATGGTACAGCACTGCCTACCCGCCCACAGGGGGGAGGAGATCACCGCAGAGGTATTTGAGGCGCACGCGGAGGAGATCTTCGACGAGGCAGAGAACCGCCTCCACGCCCAGAAGGCGGTGATGTACCTGCTCATGGGCGGCGAGGAGTAACAGATCCTATTTGTTATAAGGACTATCGGCCAAAGCGGCGTCAAGGCGGAGGGGGTCACGCCCCCTCCGCCTTTCCAAACAGCTCCATAGCCCCGATGACAATGAGAAAAACGCCGAAGCACCTGTGCAGCAGCTCTACCTCCAGAGCGGTGGCGCCCCAGGCGGCCAGGCCCGCCAGCACCAGACCGACAGAGATGGCGGGCAGAAGCACCGGCTTTTCAATATATCCGTTCTTCCAGTGGGCGGGGAGGGACATGAGCCCGGCGGGGAGGAAGTACAGCAGGTTGATCCCCTGGGCCAGATGTTGGTCCAAGCCGGCGAACACAGTCATGTACACCAGCAGCAGGGTGCCCCCTCCCACTCCAAAGCCGGATAGAACTCCGGTGGCAGCCCCGGCCAGAAGGGGAAAAAGCCACTCTGTCACGGCAGAAAACACCTCACTCCCCCGTAGATGAGTAGGGCCCCAAAGAGCCGCTTCAACCAGGTCATTTTCATCCCCTTGAACCACTTTCCTCCCAGCCAGCCTCCAGCGGCGCCCCCCAGCAGGTAGGGCAGGGCCGTCACCAGATCCAACCCTCCCCGGAATAGGTAAATGGCCGCTGACAATACGCAAAGGGGCAAAATGACCGCCACCGATGTGGCAAAGGCCCTCCGCTGGCTGAGACCGCAGACCTTGGTCAGCAGCGGCACCAGCGCCGACCCGCCTCCACCCCCAAAGAAGCCGTTGGTCAGTCCCGCCGCTCCACCTGCCAGAGCGTAGCGGAGCCTTCCGCCTTTTTTCATAAAAACACCACCCCTTCCGTCCTAGTTTGCCGGAAGGGGCGGTTCTTTATGTGCGTCCTCACAGCCCCAGGCGCTTTTTTCGTGCGCGCCGGGCCCGATTCTTGGCAAAGAGCGCCTTAACAGTGTGGACAAAGCCCCGGAATCCCCGGCCGTTGGCCATCTCCAGGATCCCCAGGGCCATCTCCGTATCTGCCAGGCCGTTGGACAGCTTTACCAGCCCCCGGAAGGGCATATTGCGGATAAACAGAGTCACCGGGTCAGGCTCCCCCCTCCGCGCCTTCCTCCGGGCAATACAGGTGAGCATCCGGTCCGCCAGGCGGGCGGCTCGTCCCTTGGCATATTCCAACTGAGCCAGGCTGTCCAAAAGGGTGAGGGGGGCCGAGCGGTCCCATCTGGCCTCCGGGATGGGCCGGCCCAGAAGGGCAGCAAAGGCCTCGTCAGGCACATCCTCGATATGCCCGGAGAAGTAGGGTGCGAGACGCCCCCTGTCATACACCGCTCCCGGAGCTGTCCCCTTCACCTCCAGGGCGGCGGACAGGGGAAGCTCCTCCGCGTTGGGGCCCACAGAGACGCGGTAGGTCCCCTCCTCCACCTCCCAGTGGCCGCTCTGAGGATTAAACCACCGAAAGGTATACCCGTCCAGGGGGATGGTCACCCGGCGGGACTCCCCCGGCTTCAGGAGCACCTTCTGAAAGCCCTTCAGCTCCAGAGCGGGGCGGAAGATCTTCTCCCGAGGGCCTGTCACATACAGCTGGGCCACCTCCGCACCTGCGCGTCTCCCCGTGTTGGTCAGAGTGAAGGCGGCCGCCTCCCAGCTCACCTGCAAATCTGAATAGGCAAAGGCGGTGTAGCTCAGACCGAAGCCAAAGGGAAAGGCCGCGGGCCGGCCCACAGTCTGATAGTACCGATAGCCCACATAAGGCCCCTCCCGGTACTCCGCCGTCCGCTCCCGGCCAGGAAAGTATTTGGCGTTGGGGGCGTCTCCGGCCCGGCACAGAAAGGTCTCCGACAGCCGACCGGAGGGGTTGACCTTACCCGTAAGGAGATCAGCGGCGGCCCCCGCCCCCGCCTGCCCACCCAGGGAGCCGTGGAGAAGGGCCCTGCACTTCTCCAGCCAGGGCAGCTCCACCGCCCCGCCTCCGGACAGGACCACCGCTACATTGGGATTGGCCTGGACCACGGTCTCCAGGAGTCTGATCTGGTTGTCCGGCAGAGCCAGTCGGTCCCGGTCCAGCCCCTCGCTCTCGAAACACTCGGGGATCCCCAGGTAGAGAATCACCGCCTCCGACCGCCGGGCCAGCTCCGCCGCCGTCCGCTCCAGGCGCTCGGAGGGCCGTCCGTCCCGGCGGTAGGCCCGGGCATAGCCGACGACATCCAGTCCGCTGTTCCTCAGACAGTCCAGCGGCCGCTCCAGGCGGGTGGGGCGCACTAAGGAGGAGCCGGCCCCCTGATACCGGGGCTCTAGCGCCAGATCTCCCAGCACCGCCGTTCTCGTCCCCGGGGCCAGAGGGAGAAACCCGTCCTCATTCTTCAGCAGCACCGCACTCTCCGCCGCCGCCCGCCGGGCCAGGGCGTGGTGGACCTCCGGATCAAAGCGCTTTGGGGCCCGCCGGGCCCCCTCATGGGCGGTGAGAACCACCTCCAGCAGCTCGTCCGCCCGGCGATCAATCAGTTCTTCCGTGAGCTCCCCCCGCTCCAGAGCCTCCAGCACCTCCCGGTCGCTGTCCCCCTGGGTGCCAGGCATCTCCAGGTTGCTCCCCGCCAGCAGGCCCGCCGCCTGACTGCGGCAGCCGCCCCAGTCAGTGACCACCATGCCGGAGAAGTCCCATTCCTTCCTCAGAATCTCCGTGAGCAGATGGGGATTCTCATTGGCATAGACACCGTTTACCCGGTTGTAGGAGGACATCACCGCCAGGGGGCGTCCTTCCTTCACCGCGATCTCAAATCCAGTGAGATACAGCTCCCGCAGGGTGCGCTCATCCACTACACTGTCGCTGGTCATCCGAAGCAGCTCCTGGTTGTTGGCCGCGAAGTGCTTAGGACAGGCCGCCACCCCCTGGGATTGAATCCCTCGGATCATGGCGGCGGCCAGCTTACCGGACAGATAGGGGTCCTCAGAGAAATATTCAAAGTTTCTTCCCCCCAGGGGGCTGCGCTTCAGATTCAGGCCCGGCCCCAGGAGCATCTGCACCCCCTGAGCCGCCGCCTCCCGTCCCAGGGCCACCCCCACCTCTTCCAGCAGATCTGGATCCCAGCTCCCCGCCAGACAGGCGGCAGTGGGAAAACAGGTGGCCGGCTGACTGGGCCGCTGGCCCAGGTGGTCCCCTCGGCCCAGCTGCCGGCGCAGTCCGTGGGGTCCGTCCGACAGCACCATGGAAGGCACCCCTGCCTCCGGGAAGGCGTAGGTGGACCACACATCCCGCCCGGAGAGCAGGGCCACCTTCTGCTCCAGGGTGAGTTTTTTCAAGATCTCCGGGTGCTTCATAGGGGTCCCCCTTCCTGGGCTATTTTCCTCTATCATAGCAAAAAATCCCCCTGTGGTACAGTCCGGAATCAAATTTTTCATCCAGCTTTCACATTTCCCGCCTCCGGTGCATAGGCTGTCGGGAAAGGAGGGATCAACATGAATTCCTTGCTGTGGAAGCGGCTGTGCAACCTCCTGTGCATCAAGAGTCTGGTCACTCTGGCTCTCACAGGGCTGTTCGTCTTTCTCGCCGCCACCGGGCGGGTCAGCGCCAGAGATTTTATCACCATTTTCTCCGTGGTTATTGCCTTCTACTTCGGCACCCAGGCCCAGGAGCCGGGGGACGACCGGTCCTCCGACAAGTCCTCCTCCAATCGGTAGGCAGACTTTTTCAAAGTTTCTCTCCCTCTCTGCGTTATTTCAGCTTTCCTTTTTTAAGAAAATGGTGTATGATAGAGATAGTAGAGGCGGACACCGAAAAAGCCGCTGGCCACTCCGTCCCAATTAAAGGAGGCTGAAATCATGGAAACTGCAAATATACACAACAAGCTGATCCTGGCGGTGGTGCAGGAGGACGATTACGACGCCACAGTGAGCGAGCTGAATCAGAACGGGTTCTTTGTCACCATGCTCAGCTCCACCGGCGGCTTCTGGAAGAAGAAAAATATCACCATTATGCTGGGCGTGGAGGAGGCCCGCCTCCAGGCCGCCCTGGACATCTTGAAGCGCTGCGCCGGCAAACGCAAGCAGACGGTCTACTCCAGCGTCTCTATGCCAACAGCCGGGCAGTACGCCGCCGCTATGCCCTCCATTCCCATGCGGATGGAGTTCGGCGGTGTCACAGTGTTCATCCTGGATCTGGAGCGCCTGGAAAAGTTCTGAGCTCCGTTTTCTTAACCATGTGATCCCGGAGACAACTCTGTTCTTCGGGATCATTTTTTGTTGCCCGCCCCCGACTCCCGCGGCTGCGGGCCCCATATCACTCTCATTAAAAAAGGAGGCCTTATGAACGAGACTTTGCTGCTGACAGGGTTCGTTATTCTGCTGTGTACCCTGATGGGGCGTTTTCTAGACCGACTGTCTGTCCCCTCCCTGCTGATTTTTATTGCCCTGGGAATGTGTTTTGGGGAAAACGGCCTTCTTCGGATCCCCTTCGACAACTATGAGGCGGCCAATATCATCTGCTCCATCAGCCTGATTTTCATCATGTTTTATGGTGGCTTCGGCACAAACCTGACTGCCGCCCGGCCGGTGGCCCCCCAAGCCGTCCTTCTCTCCACCCTGGGGGTGGCGGGCACCGCGGGGACGGTGGCGGTCTTTGCCCACTTCGCCCTCTCCCTTCCCTGGATCGAGAGCTTTCTCATCGGCTCTGTCATCTCCTCCACCGACGCGGCCTCGGTGTTCAACATCCTCCGCTCCAAAAAGCTGGCTCTGAAGTACCACACTGACTCACTCCTGGAGATCGAGTCGGGCTCCAATGACCCCATTTCCTACATGCTCACCACCACGGCAGTGGCCATCCTGGGCGGGGAGTCCGTGGCGCTCCCCATAATGCTCCTACAGCAGATCGCCGTAGGCGTCGTTGCCGGACTGCTCCTGGGCCGCCTGTCCATCTGGTGCCTGCGCCGGGGCATGTTTCCCTCGGAGCAGAGCCAGACCATCTTTGTCTTTTCTGTGGTTCTCCTCTCCTATGCCATCCCCACCGTTCTCGGCGGCAACGGGTATTTGAGTGCCTATCTGTGCGGCATCTGGATGGGCGGCACCAAGCTGCCTCAGAAGCGCAATCTAGTCCATTTCTTTGACGTGGTCACCGATGTAGCCCAGGTGCTGATCTTCTTCCTCTTGGGCCTGCTGGTCACCCCGGTGGAGCTGCCCGCCGTCCTGCTCCCCGCCCTAGCTATCATGGGCTTTCTCACCTTTTTGGCCAGGCCTGCTGTCGTGTCGGTGCTGCTGCTTCCCTTCCGCCCATCCCTGGGACAGATCGGCGTGGTGTCCTGGGCTGGACTGAGGGGCGTCGCCTCCATTGTGTTTGCAATTTTGGCGGTGCTGGAGGGCGTGGAGATGCGCTATAACCTCTTTAATCTGGTGTTTTGCATCGTGCTGCTGTCTATCTCCTTTCAGGGCTCCCTGCTGCCGCTGGTGTCAGCCAAGCTCTCTATGATCGACCAGACCGCCGACATCAACAAGACCTTCAACGACTACCAGGAGGAGAGCGACATCAGCTTTATCAAGATCCCCGTGAAATCCGGCCACCCCTGGAGCGGCAGAGCACTCCAGGAGCTCTCCCTGCCCGCAGACCTGCTGGTGGTCATGGTGTCACGCCGGGGGGAGGCCATCGTCCCCCATGGTGGCACCGTCCTCCTTCCGGGAGATCTGATGGTACTGGCCGCTAAGTCCTTTGAGGACCGAGAGAACCTCTCTCTCCATGAGGTGATCATTGAACGTGGCCACAAGTGGCTGGGCCGCTCCCTGCGGCAAATCCCCACCCGCTCCGGCTCCCTCATCGTCATGGTCCGCCGAGGGGGGCAGACCATCATTCCCAGCGGAGGCACCACCCTGCAGCGGGGAGATGTGCTGGTCCTGGCCCAGTCGTCTGTCCCCTCCCAGTCTGGATAAAAAATCTAAATTCCTTCTGAAGCCCCTCCTCGCCGGGCTTCAGAGGGAATTTTTGTGCAATATGCGTCTATTTTGCACGTTTTTTTCTG
This sequence comes from uncultured Oscillospiraceae bacterium, assembly GCA_944387745.1. The sequence goes on along the minus strand of CALXGD010000104.1, from coordinate 4,036 downwards.
CATTTTTACAGTTGCGAAATAGAGGTTCTTGTTGTATCATTAGGTATTGCTTTTCTGTATGTAAATTTCTTGTAAAGCCCTGTTCCCCGCCCAGCCCGCAGGGAAGGGGCGCCCCACCGCTCAGAAAGGATGATTGAAGCGTATGTTCCGCACCAATGCCCACCACCAGCTGGACATGTGTCACGGTTCCCTGGCTGATAAGATCCTCCTGTTCGCCATCCCTCTGATGGCCTCCAGTATCCTTCAGCTCCTGTTCAACGCCGCCGACGTCATTGTGGTGGGCCAGTTCTCCGGCAAGGAATCTCTGGCCGCCGTCGGCTCCACCACCTCCCTCATCAATCTTCTGATCGCCCTGTTTGTGGGCATGTCTGTGGGCACCAATGTGATCGTGGCCCGAAATCTGGGGGCACAGCGGTTTAAAATCGTCAGCCGCGCTGTCCATACCTCGATCTTCATCTCCTTGATCTGCGGTGTGGCGCTTGGAGTCTTTGGTTTCGTGATGGCCCGCCAGCTGCTGGTCTGGATGTCCTCCCCAGAGGATGTGATCGGTCTATCCACCATCTACCTGCGCATCTACTTCTTGGGGATGCCCGCTACCCTGGCCTATAACTTCGGAGCAGCCATCCTTCGGGCCCAGGGGGACACCAGACGTCCGCTCTACTACCTGATCATTGCGGGAATTGTAAATGTGATCTTAAACCTGTTCACCGTCCTGGTACTCAATATGGATGTGGCCGGTGTCGCCACCGCCACCGCCATCTCTCAGTACATCTCTGCCGGTTTGGTGCTGCGCTGCCTCACAAAGGAGGAAGGCCCTCTGCGTCTGGACCTGAAAAAGCTGTGCGTGGATAAGATCATTTTGAGTCATATTATGGCCATCGGCCTGCCGGCCGGCTTCCAGGGCATCGTGTTCTCCCTGTCCAACGTGCTCATTCAATCCTCTATCAACTCCTTCGGGTCCACAGTCATTGCCGGCTCCGCCGCCTCCAACAATATCGAAAACTTTGTCTACCAGGCTATGAACGCATTCTACCAGACCAACCTCACCTTCACCGGCCAGAACTACGGAGCCGGGGAATGTAAGCGGGTGGACAAAACCCTTCTGTACTGTCAGGGCTTTGCCATCCTCACCGGCCTGGTGCTGGGCAACCTGGCCTACTTCTTTGGCCACCCTCTGGTGGGCATCTACAACTCCGATGAGGCAGTCATTCAGCAGGGCATTATCCGCCTGGGCTACATCGCCCGCACCTACGCCCTGTGCGGCATCATGGACACCATGGTGGGCAGCCTGCGGGGACTTGGATATTCCATCATTCCCATGATCGTCTCTCTGGTGGGCGCCTGCGGCCTGCGGATCGTATGGATCTTTACCATCTTCCAGATGGACCGCACTCCGGAAAATCTGTACATCTCCTACCCTATCTCCTGGATTGTCACCGGCGCGGTACATATTTTGGTTTTCCTCTATGCCCGCAAGAAGGCTTTTGCACTTGTTCAGGCCAACTCCCACGTAGCGGCTGAAGGAAAGCATGCGACCGTCAGGTCATAACATTACTCCCCGAAGCGGCGTGTCCGCTTCGGGGAGTACAATTTTGGGACATTTCTGCCCATCTCTTTCACAAGCTTAGCTTTTCCGTTTCTGCTCCAATGACTCTTCTCAGGGATCGATGCCCTAAATCTATTTTTGAATTTTTCCATCTCTGAGCAGTATCAATTTTTTGTACGTCTGCGGCCCGCAGAGGGCGGGAACAGCAAGAAAAATTTGAACCCAGGAACCACTTAATGAAATTGGCAACCTAAGCAAAGTAAAAACCCTTGCAATCTCAATGGATTACAAGGGTTTTTTGGCGGAGAGAGAGGGATTCGAACCCTCGAACGGGTATTAGCCGTTACACGATTTCCAATCGTGCGCCTTCGACCAGCTCAGCCATCTCTCCAGAGGGCTGCTGTCCCTGATCACTCGTGACAGCGAAGATTATTATACCAGATTTTTTTCTTTCGTCAAGAGCTTTTTTTAATTTCCCCCAATTTCTTTTTCTCCAGGCCTCTATTTTTCCAACTGTTTCCGTACCCTGCAAAGCAAAAGAATACAAAATTGAGGACCGAAACTTCCGTTGCTGATCGGAAACGGCTCTTTTCCCGCCCCCGCTTTCCCATCCCCTGGGCCGACTAGATCAGCTTTGCAGTCCGCGCTGCTATTGCCCGCCTATGCGCCTGGAACGCCCCCTGCGAAAGAGACGCCGGGAAACAAATTCCATGCTGACAGCGACCAGATATGTCCGACGGAAAAGTCTGCGACATAGAACACCTTCGGATGATCCAGCCGCAGCTGGGTAAAAATCTGGCTCAACGCCTCCATCTCCAGGTGCGGGACCGGAAAGGAGGGCTGCATCTCCTCCAAGCCGATACGCATAACATAATAGGCGCTTTGCCAGACTTTCCCCATGCGGCTGCAGTAGTACGGCTCCTCTGCGTTCTCTTCTTATACAAATTGTATGCAATTATAAAAACAGAGCCAGCAGCGAGGTAATGATCCCGCACACGCAGATAGCGATGGAGCTCATAGCCCCCTGGACCTCACCCAGCTCCATGGCCTTTGTAGTGCCAAGAGCATGGCTGCATGCCCCAATTGCAAGTCCCTCTGCAACAGGATTTTTCACAAAAAACACCTTTGCAAACAGGGGAGCAAACACAGCACCCACCACGCCGGAGATGATTACAGCAGCAGCGGCGATCCCTTGAATTCCCCCCTGACTCTCTGCAATTCCCAGAGCAATCGCGGTGGTCACGCTTTTGGGAAGGAGCGACGCAAGCAGCGAATCCTCCAGCTGAAAAAGCTGACATAGGGCCAAAACGCTCCCCAGACTGGCCAAAGTTCCTACAAAGCAGCCCGCCAGTACAGGGAGAAAATACTCCTTCAAGGCGCCGCGCTGATAATATATGTTCAAGGCCAGAACTGCTGTCACCGGTCCCAGCATCATTTGAATAATACCGGCCCCCTCGTTATAACATGGGAGGGGAATATGGAACACCGCCAGGATTCCGATGACCAGGAGCCCTGACACAACCAGTGGGTTGCAAATCATCCACCCCGTCTTTTTTTGGACCCAGGTCCCTGCGCACCAGGCGGCAGCGGACAAAAACAAACCAAAGAGGGGAGAATTCAAAATAGCGTCAAGCATCCCGATTTCCTCCCTTCCGCCCTCGGCGCATCAGCAGCTGCACCGTCCAGGCTGTTGAAACATACACGACGGGCGTTGTAATTGCCGCAATCAGCACCAGTGGGAGGGCCCGACTTTTCAACAGCTCCACATGTTCCAGCAGTCCCACCAGAGACGGCAGGAAGAAAAAGGCCATGTTACCTACCAGGACCTGGGATACTCCTTTGATCTGCCGATCCTTTATCACGCCCAATAACAGAAGCGTCATCAGTAGCACCATACTGATGACACTAGCCGGAAACGCCACGGGAAGGAGCGCCGCCACGCCCCCTCCCACCAGACAAATGCCGAAAATAAGGGCCAGCTCGCCCATAATATTCATGTAGTGAATCTCTCCTTACTCTATCTGACGCCCTGTAGGGGCAATTTTGCGGGGCGGAGCTTGAAAACCTCCTCCCCTACTTGTCTTTCCCTTGACGGAAAAATGGTTTTCCCTGTCAGGGGGGGAAATCGCCAAAGACTAAAGGGGACCGGAGGGGGGCGGGCGGCCCTATGGGGCCGCCCCTCCCCTGGTTTACTCCCAAATGGCGGTCGCGAAGTAGTCCTCCGGGGTCTCGGCCCGGCGGATCAGGCGAGTGGAGCCGTCCTCACACAGGAGCACCTCGGCGGAGCGGAGGCGGCCGTTGTACTGGTAGCCCATGGCGTGGCCGTGGGCCCCGGTGTCGTGGATCACCAGCAGGTCGCCGATCTCGACCTCCGGCAGCATCCGGTCGATGGCAAACTTGTCGCTGTTCTCGCACAGGGCGCCGGTGACGTCGTACTTGTGGTCGCAGGGGGCGTCCTCCTTGCCCATGACGGTGATGTGGTGGTAGGCC
>CALXGD010000103.1 GCA_944387745.1 uncultured Oscillospiraceae bacterium | reverse complement strand
GGCCCCATGTATCCCACCGTCTTTTCTGCGGTAAGCGCGGCCTCCCGGATGACTGGAGTACAGAGGTCCGCCTCCACGTGGGTGGGAAGTTCCAGGGCCTGAATCTGCTCCAGGGTAAGGGCCGGGTCGGGCTCCGGGAGATAGACCACCCGAAAATTCTTCTGCCGATCCGGCTCGTCATAGTCGATCCCGAACGCGTCGTCCTGCCCGATGAAAAATTGCAGCATCCCCGCCCGTGGCAGGGGGGCCTCCGTCCCCAGCTGGGCGAAGTTCAGCTGGGCCAGGAGGGTCATCTTATTTCCGTGGGAATCCACGGGATAGGGCAGCGCCGGATCCCAGTAGGGCAGGCCGCCCACCTTGCTGTCCAGCAGGCCGCAGGGACCCTCCGGGCGGAGGGTGAGCTTCCAGCAGGGGGTCTCCGTCCGGCGCTTCAGCTCATCCACAATGGCCTTGGCCTTCTCGCTTGGTTCCGGCTTGGGCTTGGGCTTGGGCGGGGCCTTGAAGGTCTCAGGCACGGAGGGGTAGGGGGTCAGGTCCATCTGCACCTTCACCGACTGGGGCAGGGCGTCCAGGGCCTCCAAATGGACCAGCTGCTCCCGCTCGGGCAGACGCGCCGTCTTTAGGGCGGGCAGCTGGAGCAGCAGGGCGCAGTCGGAGAACTTGGTCAGGGCCAGGTCCAGGTGCTGCAAATTTTTGCACCGGGGCAGCCAGGAGAAGTCCCCCATGTCCAAGGTCTGGTCCCGGCTGGACAGGACCACGGACAGCTGGCGCAGCTTCTCCATACGCCCAATGGAGGAGAACTCCCCGGGGGTGAGGACAAAGCCCTCCGGCAAATTGTCCCAGTAGGGGTCCACGGGGCTGTAGAAGTTGTCCAGCACTTTGACCTGGGTCAAGTCGTAGGGGACGGCGGGCATCCGCCCTAGGGCGCGCTTTACCGCCCCCAGCAGGCGGGGGTCAATCGGGATAGGCGTTTGGGGCATAGGCAACCTCCCTCTTTCTGGCCTGGTTTTCCATGGGCGTTATTTCGTAAAAATCCGCTGGAGCCGGCCGTGGCAGGCGTGGATGGACCGCTCCGCCAGGACGGCCATAGCGTCCAGGTAGAAGGGGGGCAGGTGGTGCTGGCTGGAGAACACGGACAGCTCTGTACAGGCCAGGATGGCGCAGTCGCAGCCCTGGTCCTCTAAATCCTGGTGGACCACCGCGAACTTCTCCGGGTCGCCGGCCTTCCCCGCCTTGATGTCGTCATAGATCAGGGACATAACCTGCTTCTGGGCCGGAGGGGTGGGAATTTTCGGTTCCATGCCCAGCGCCAGCAATTCCTTCTGGTAGATACCCGACTGGATGGTGCCGTCGGTGGCCAGAATCCCCGGTCGCTTCCGGCCCTGGCTGGCCAGGACCTGGGCCGTCTCCCGGACCATGTGGAGAATGGGGACGGAGATGTGCTCCTGCACTTTATCCAGAAAGTAGTGGGAGGTGTTGCAGGGGACGGCGATGACAGTACACCCCTCCCGCTCCAGCAGCTGGGCGCCGGCCAGCAGGCGGCGGTACACCGCCTCCCGCTCCGCCTCCGTGCCCAGAATGGCACCCGTCCGGTCGGGCATCTGGCAGTCGGAGAGGATCAGGGTGTTGATGTGGTCCTGGTCGGTGCGGGCCTCCGTGCGGTCGATGATATACTGGTAAAAGGTGTTGGTGGCCTGGGGACCCATGCCGCCCAGAACGCCGAGACGGTTATCCATAATAAAACTCCTTTTTCTTATTCCCGTCCCTCCGAGGCCCGAAGGGGCCGTGGGAATCCGGATTGCCGCGTCGGGCCGTTGGCCCTCCTCGCAATGACGGCACGGGTTCCGCTCCCATCATTCCGAGGCCCAAAGAGGCCGTGGGAATCCGCGGGCGGTCCGGTGATAAGGCTTCCCCCTCCAAGGGGGAAGCTGTCAGCCGGAGGCTGACTGATGAGGGTGCGTCTCAGGGATGCTTCTCTGTCCGCCCCCTCGTCCGGCCCCTGCGGGGCCACCTTCTCCCCCCGTGAGGGGAAGGCTGTGGGGAGCGGAACGTCCGTTGTTTTTGTAGGGGCGGCCTGCGGCCGCCCGTAAAATAAGCGGATTTCAATCCCTTGCCGCCCCCTCATCCGTCACGGCCTTCGGCCGTGCCACCTGTCCCTATCCCCTCTGGCCTTCGGCCATCTCCCCTTGACAAGGGGAGTCGGCCCCCAGGGGAAGGCTTAAGGGGGGCGGTCCCCTACGGCACGTCCGTCCGCCCAGCCAGGTAATCTAAAGAAACATTGTAAAAATCCGCCATTCGGATCAAAGTAGAGAGAACTGGTTCCCGTTCCCCACTCTCATAATACTGGTATGTGCGGCTCCCAATTTCTAACGCTGTGGCTACACTGTTTTGAGAAAGGTGGCGGGCTTGACGCAGCTCCAAAAGGCGCTGAGAGAAAACTGACATAAATTCACCCCTTGACTCCGCACATATGTGCGGATATAATAAACACAGTATCGCACATTCGTGCGGAAATGCGAGGAGGAGTGCCCAATGACTGAATTGCAAAAAGTTCTCTATCAATACGCCCAGGAGCAGCTAGTTATGGGATTTCTGTACCAAAACCGGGGCGAATGGCAGATGGCCGAACTTGCGGTGAAGCAGGCTCAGAAGCAGTTGGAGGCCCTGGGACCGGAGGCCGCCGCACGGATGCGGCAGCTCATCGACCGGCAGCTGGACAGCTTTATTTTTGAGCAAGAGGCAATTTTCCTGTCCGGTCTATCCATCGGCCTGGAGCTGGGACGGGGGTAGGCTGCCTGCCCTCCTGCGAGGGAAGGCGATTGGGGGGCGGGACGTCCGTTATTTTCGTAGGGGCGGCCTGTGGCCGCCCGAGAAATCGGGGTTGGGGAACGGGCGGCCGCAGGCCGCCCCTACGTCCTACACACCCACAAGGCTTCCCTCTTCAAGGGGGAAGGCTTGGGGGCTGGCCTAGAATTGGCCCCTACTCCGGCTTTTTGTTGTACTGCTCAAACCGCTTCATATTTCCCAGGTGATTTTTCCACACCCGCAGGGTGCGCTTCAGGGAGGTGTCCCCGGAATACTCCAAGGAGTGGTGGTCGGCCCCCGCCCGGATGAGGGACCTCATCTCCGGGTGATAGCGCTTGGGGGTGAAGTCGAAGGCCACCTTCTTGGGCACCATCCGCCACAGGGACCTATTTTGGGTGATGACGAAGGGCAGCTCCTTCTGCTCCACCCGGTCCTCCACCAGCAGCTTGGCAATGTTGTACCCCGCACCGGTGACATAGTAGTTGCTCCGCCCCTGGCGGCAGTTGATTTCAAACGCTTTATACTTCCCGTCCCGCTGGTCAAATTTGATGTCGAAGTTGGAGAAGCCGGTGAAGTGCAGGTCCTCCAGCATACCCTTGATTTTCATGGACAGGGCCACGTCGTGCTCCGTGAGGATGACGGCGTGGTTGCCGATACCGTGGGGGGAGTGCTCTTCCAGGAGCACATGGCCCAGGCACATGAGCTTCACCTGCCCGTTCCGGTCGGAGTAGTTGGTCAAGACCCGCATGTAGGTGTCGTCCCCAGGGATGAACTCCTGTAAGACCATGTGGTCCGGATAGCCGGCGGCGTATACCTGGTCCAGCGCGGCAAGCAGCTCGTCCCAGCTCTGGCAGACATAGACTTTGGCCAGCTCATGGACCCCAGTGGCCCAATAGGCCACGCTGTCGGCGGGTTTGGCGATATACGGCGGTCCCCAGGGCAGGGTGAAGTCGTGGCCCATGGACTTGTCGTAGATGAAGGTGGCCGGGTGGTCAATGCCGTACTGGTCGCAGAGCTGATAGAATTTCTCTTTGTTAATCAAAGTGTCCAACAGCGTCCCATCAATGTAGGGGGCGATCACGTTGGCGGGCAGCTGGTCCTTGCAGTGGGCGGCCAGCTGGACATAGCTGTCCCCGCAGCCCAGAAGGAGAACTGTTTGATCTGGAAATTCTCCGGCGACCTCTTTTACATTGCGGCGAAAGACCTCGGCATTCTCATTGTCCGGGCACACCCGGTAATCTAAAATGGCGCTGCCATGGCAGGGGAAGGAGGGATATTTGCCATAGGCGATGCTCACCACCCCATAGGCCTCATGGAAGGCCCGGGCTACGCTGTATACGTTAATATCGCCGCCGAAGAGCAGCGGCTGGAAGGGCAAATCATTCATGTGGTTTCACAACCTTTGTTTGGTTTCAAGCAGAAGCTGTCTGTCTGTAGAGGTGCACAACGTGCGTCCCTACACATTCAGGTCAACGGTATTCGATATGAAACCCCTTGGCATACAGGGGATCTAAGTCAAATTCAGCCATATCCCCGGCGGAGCATCTGATGTCCGTGACGTTTAAAATGGTCTCGGTGGCGCCGATGGAGCCAATGACCCTCACTCGCTGATTTCCGATGAATACAGTGCGCCGCCGGTTCTGCCGCCAGAAGCGCCACAGAGCAAAAAAGCCGCTGGAGCGGGGCCGCTCCACACCGAAGCCGTTTTGATAGCCCACAGGCAGCACCGCCACCCGCGTGGGCTTCCGCAGCTTGACCAGCTTCTCCGAACCCACGGTATGGCCCTTGGGGAGCCAGCGCACCTCTGCCAAAGGTGCCTCTCCATAGCCCACGGTGGTCAGGCCGTCCCCGGGGGTGCGGCGGCAGCGGCCCAGCAGCACAGACCCGGCCCGCACCGCATCCAGCAGGGCGGGGTCGAAGTGCATCAGGGCATAGGACCCGGCGGCGTGGACCAGCCCGGTCTCAAACCCGGCGGCATGGATGGCGTCCAGCACCTGATGGAACTGCTGGAGCTGATCCGCGATCTCCTGCTCTTTGCCGGAGCGCACATGGAGCTGAGTATAGATGCCCGACAGGGCCACGTTGGGCAGCGAGCGGTAGGCCAGCAGGATTTTCTCCGGCTCCCCTACCAGAAATCCGCCGAAGCCCATGCCCGTGTCCACCTGGATGTGGGCCTCTGCAATGGTGGCCCGGTTCTCCGCCACTGCGTTCAGAGCCAGTCCGGTGTCCACGGACGAGATGGTGCACACCACGCTTAAGTCTACCAGCCGCTCCAGCTCCTCCCGGTCCACGGTGGCCCGAAGCATCAGGATCTCCTCATGGATAAAGCCAGCCTCCCGCAGCGCCTGGGCTTCCTCCACACTGCCCACCGCGATGCGGCTTACCCCCTCATTTCGAAGCATGGCGGCCATAGAGACTAAACCGGCTCCACCGCCGTCCCCTGTGAGGACGCCGTACAGGGCCGCACCCGCCGCCCGCTTCCGAATGACCGCCATGTTGGAGCGGATGGCCTCCTTCTCAATGACCAGCTTTCGCATAGTGATGGCTCCCTTCTGTCTGTTTCAAGTGAGCGCTTGGACGGAGGCAGAACTCCATCTGTGAACACTTTATTTTATCACTTTACCAAAGAAAAGGCAATGCAGCCCCGCTCGCTGTCCCACCTTCCCGAAGGGAAATGGGAAAACATTTACAAAAAGTTTTCAAATTTTTAGCGTCAGACGGCGGGGACGGACTCCCGGACTAGTTCTGGAACGCAGGGATGGTTCTTTTGTCACGCGGAACGCGGAGCGGCGGAACCGTATTGGCATTTCCAAAAACCCGCTTCTCGGCCAGCTGTGTCTCTTGTAGCCAAGGGGAAAAGATGCTACAATATTAAATATCCCACAAAGTTTTCCCGGCTGTCCCGCCGGGTAATCAAATTCCACCCTTGGAGGCCCACATGGAACGAACGACTACCACCATCTCCCCGGCGGAAATTGACCGCCAGTTAGATTTTTGCCAAAAAATCGCCCAGATCTACGCCGCCCGGCCGGAGCCGCCCCTGGCCTTTGTGGACACCTATGGCTGTCAACAGAACGAGGCGGACTCAGAGCGCATCCGGGGCTACCTGCGCGCGATGGGCTACGGCTTTACCCAGGACACGGAGCAGGCCCAGGTCATCGTCCTGAACACCTGTGCCATCCGGGAGCACGCCGAGCAGCGGGTGCTGGGCAACCTGGGCGCCCTGGTCCACGGGAAGCGCCGCCACCCGGACCAGATCATCTGCGTGTGCGGCTGCATGGCCCAGGAGCCCCATGTGGCGGAAAAAATCAGACAGTCCTTCCGGCATGTGGACCTGGTGTTTGGTCCCCACGTGCTGTGGAAGTTCCCGGAATTTCTCCACACCCTTCTCACCGGCCGGGGCCGCATCTTCCAGATCCCCGACGAGGCCGGCTCCATCGCCGAGGGCATCCCCGTGGTGCGGCAGGACAGGGTGAAAGCCTGGGTGTCCATTATGTACGGGTGCAACAACTTCTGCTCCTACTGCATCGTCCCCTACGTCCGGGGCCGGGAGCGCTCCCGGAAGCCGGAGGACATTTTACGCGAGGTGGAGGGGCTGGTCCGGGACGGTTACAAGGACATCACCCTCCTGGGGCAGAACGTGAACTCCTACGGCAAGGATCTGGACGAGCCCCTGGACTTTGCCGCCCTGCTGGAGCGGGTGAACGCCATCCCCGGCGACTTCCTCATCCGCTTTATGACTTCCCACCCCAAGGACGCCACCCAAAAACTCTTCGAGACCATGGCCGGGTGCGAAAAAGTCGCGCCGGTGCTCCACCTGCCCTTCCAGGCGGGGAACAACCGGATTTTGAAGGTGATGAACCGGAAGCACACCATTGAGGAATATCTGGACAAAATCCGCGCCCTGCGGGCCTTGATCCCCGACATCGTCCTCACCTCCGACGTGATTGTGGGCTTTCCGGGGGAGACGACGGCGGAGTTTGAGGACACCCTGAAGGTGTTGAAGGAGGTGCGGTTCGACGCCCTGTTCACCTTCATCTACTCCCCCCGGGTGGGCACACCCGCCGCCAAGATGGACGACCCCATGTCCCGGGAGGAGAAGCTCCAAAACTTCAACCGCCTGGTGGCCCTCCAGGACGCCATTTCCGAGGAAAAGCACGCCGCCTACATTGGAAAGACGGTGCGCTGCCTCATCGACGGGGTCTCCGACGACGCCCGGTACGACCTGACCGCCCGCACCCCCGGCAACCGGCTGGTGCGCCTCACCGGGGACAGCTCTGCCCTGGGGCAGTTCCGAAACGTGACCATCACGGACGCCAACAAGTGGTCCCTGTTCGGGGAGCTGGCGGAATAGAGACGGGTTCCACGGCCCCTGCGGGGGCCGTGGAATGACGAAAGCGGAAATAATACAAAACAGAAAGACGGTGACTCCATGGCAGAGATGACCCCTATGATGAAGCAATATCTGGAGATGAAGGACCGCAATCCCGACTCCATTTTGTTCTTCCGGCTGGGCGATTTTTATGAGATGTTCTTTGACGACGCTAAGCTGGCCTCTAAGGAGCTGGATCTTACCCTCACCACTCGGGACCGAAATAAGCCCAAAGAGGAGCGCACTCCCATGTGCGGGGTGCCCTACCACTCCTGCGAGAGCTATATTGCCCGGCTCATCGCCAAGGGATATAAGGTGGCCATCTGCGAGCAGACTGAGGATCCGGCCACTGCCAAGGGACTGGTGGACCGGGATATCATTCGGGTGGTGACCCCTGGCACCGTCATGTCCTCATCCATGTTGGAGGAGGGGAAAAATAACTTTATCTGTTCCATCTATGCCGACTCCGCTGCTTTTGGCCTGTGTCTGTGCGACCTTTCCACCGGTGAGGTGTTCGCCACCTCCTTCCCCGCCGGGGAGGAGGCGGTGAACCACCTGGAAAATGAGCTGAGCCGCTTCCACCCCGCTGAGGCGGTACTGTCCGACGGGGCCTATCACCTGGAGGGGCTGACAGATTTCTTGAAGGATAAGCTGGACTGTATGTGCGAAAACGGCGGGGAGGGCCGTTTCCGGTACGATGCGGCGCTTCCCCTGGTAAAAAAACAGTTCCGTGAGGGGCTGGATTCTCTGCCCCAGGGGGATCAGGCGGCGGTCCAGGCGGCGGGAGGCCTGCTCACCTATCTGTATGAGACCCAGAAAACCGACCTGAGCCATATTGCTGTGTTTTCCTATTACACTGCGGGGCAGTTTATGGAACTGGATCTGACGGCGCGGCAGACCCTGGAGCTCACCGGCACCATGCGCTCCAAGGAGAAGAAGGGCTCCCTGCTGTGGGTGCTGGACCGGACGAAAACCGCCATGGGCGGGCGGCTTATACGGGGGTGGATGGAGCGTCCCCTTCTCTCCCCGGTTCAGATTGCCCGGCGGCAGCAGGCGGTGAGCGACCTCTTTGAAGATATTATCACCCGGGAAGAGCTGGTCCTCACCCTGAAAGAGATCACTGACCTGGAGCGGCTCATCGGCCGGGTGGTGTACGGCTCCGCCGGTGGCCGGGATCTGGTGGCCCTGGCCGCCGGTCTGGGGAAGCTGCCCCGCCTCCGGGAGCTGTTGGGGGGCTGTTCCTCTGCCCTGCTCCAATCTCTCCGGGAGGAGCTGGACGATCTGCCAGAGCTCCGG
>CALXGD010000102.1 GCA_944387745.1 uncultured Oscillospiraceae bacterium | reverse complement strand
ACAGCCGGCAGATCAGGTTCACCAGGCTGCTCTTGCCCGAGCCGGTGCCGCCGATGACGCCGATGGTCTCGCCGGACTTGATGTGCAGGTCGATGTCGGTGAGGGCGTTCTTGCCGGAGCCGTGCTTGTAGGAGAAGCTCACGTGGTCAAAGTCAATGGAGCCGTCCTTCACCTCCGTCACCGGGTTCTCCGGGTCGTGGAGGTCGGGGGTCTCCGCCAGCACCTCCCGGATGCGGCGGATGCTGGCCATGGACATAGAGATCATAACCACCACCATGGACAGCATCATCAGGCTCATCAGCAGGGACATGATGTAGCTGTATAGGCTGGTCAGGTCGGTGGTGCTCAAGGTGCCGTCCACCACGATGAAGTGGGCCCCCAGCCAGGACACCATGATGATGCAGAAGTACACGGCGATCATCATGGCCGGGCCGTTGAAGGCCAGCAGGCCCTCCGCCTTCACCGACAGGTCGTACAGGTTTTTGGAGGCCTTGGCGAACTTCTGGTCCTCATAGCTCTCCCGGACGAAGGCCTTCACCACCCGGATGGCGGACACATTCTCCTGGACGCTGGCATTCAGGTCGTCGTACTTTCGGAATACCTGGGAGAAAATTTTCAGGGTGACCACCATGATGGTGCCAATAACCACCACCAGGAAGGCCAGGGCGATCAAAAAGGTGAGGCTCAGCTCCACGTTGATGACCATGCACATGATGAAGCTGAACACCAGGGTCAGGGGGGAGCGCACCGCGATGCGGATCACCATCATAAAGGCCATCTGTACATTGGTAATGTCAGTGGTCATGCGGGTGACCAGGCCGGGCACGCTAAACTTGTCGATGTTGGAGAAAGAGAAGGTCTGAATGTTGTTGTAGATGGCCTCCCGGAGATTGGCGGCCATTCCAGTGGAGGCGCTGGCGGCGAAGCGGCCAGCAGTGGCCCCGAAGATCAGGCTCAGAACAGCCATGACCACCATAATGGCCCCGTAGCAGTACACCGCCGGCATGTGGCCGGCCTCCAGGCCCTCGGCCAGCAGCTTGGCGGTGATAAAGGGCAGCAGGATCTCCATGATCACCTCCAGGGTGGTCATGCCGACGCACAGGAAGGTGTCCCGCTTATAGACCCCAAGCTTGGGTAAGATGTGTTTCACGTGTTTGCTACCTCCTCACAGTGACAGTTGCTTTGCTTCCACGCGGAGAGATTCCGCAGCATCTTCTTTTGCAGGCGGTCCAGCGCGGCCAGCTCCTCCTGAGTAAAGCCGCCGTACAGCCGGTCCTGGGCCTGAAGAATGGCGCCGTCCAGAAACTCCCGGACCTCTGTCCCCTTCTCCGTACCGAAGAGCAGCTTCTTTCGGTCGTCCCGGACGCAGGGCTCCACTCGCACATAGTCCTTCTCCCGCAGCCGCTTCACCAGGCTGGATAGGGCGGCCATGGAATAGCCGAACTCCCGGTGGATGTCGGTGAGGGAGGTCCCCAGCTCCGAGTGGTCCAGGATATACAGGAGCAGGTGGGCCTGAATGCCGGTGAGTCCCTTCTGGGCGATGGCCTGGGTGGCAGCCCGCTCGATCTGGATGTTGATCTGACGGTTCACCCGGATCAGCTCACTCCGGTCGATTTCCACGCCGGTTTCACCTCCTTTTCAGAAAACTTCCAGATTATTCTTGTCCAAATAGTTCGGACATTTACTTTTATAGCACAAAAACAGTTGCATGTGAAATTCAAATCTGTTATTATCTATAAAAAACTTTTATTGTATTTCTGTATTATACAAAGTCAGATCTATTCATATGGAGGGTATTTGTTTGAATACCACACAGCTGGAGTGTTTCCTAACCGTGTCCAACTTCCTCAACTTCTCCCGGGCGGCAGAGCAGCTGCGGCTGACCCAGCCGGCGGTGAGCCACCAGATCAACACCTTGGAGGACGAATTGGGGGTAAAACTTTTCTACCGCACCAGCAAGCGGGTGCGCCTGACCCAAGAGGGACACCTGTTCCTCCAGTATGCCAGAGAGATCCTTTCCCTGTCCCTGGACTCCAAAGCCCGGCTTCAGGAGAGCCATCAGACCTCTGTGACCCGGTTCGGCATCGGCTGCCGCAGCTTTCTAGAGCTGCGTCTGCTTCACCCGGTACTCAAAACTCTGCGGGAGGAGTTTTTCAACCTGCTGCCTGTGCTGCGGCTGGTGCCCTTCGATTCCCTGGAAAATCAGCTGGAGGACGGGGATGTGCAGGTGATGTTCACCTTCCAGGAATCCGCCCCAAGGCGGGCTGTCTATCGGGAGCTGATCCGCCGGACTCCGGTCTGTATTTGCAGCCCCGATCACCCTCTGGCCGCCTCTCCGCAATTAAAGCTTTCCCAGCTTCGAGAGGCGGAAGGCCGCTTTGCCGCCTATCCGCCCCACAGCGCCCCCCCTTCTTTGCTCTCTATCCAGGCTCAGATCATCACCGGTCGAAGCCGAGATCAACTTTATTTCTGCGATGGACTGGAACCCCTATATACCCTGGTAGAGACTGGCTTCGCCTATGCGGTCGCCGCAGACCTGCCCCAGGTCCCTTTGCCCGGAATTCTCTCCATTCCGCTGCGGGAGGCGTCCCCCCTCTCCTATGGCCTCTCCTTCCGGAGCGGCGAGAGCAGCCCCGTCCTCCGGAGATTTCTGTCCCTCATGGAAAATCTCACCTGTTCCGATTCCCGCATCTCTTAAAAATGTCGTCCCGATGCTCTTTTATTTTCCCAGCACGCAGGGCGGGAATATAAAAAAGACACGCCCTGTGGCGTGTCTTTCTTTTGGTACGGCTGGAGGGATTCGAACCCGCGACCTTTTGGTTCGTAGCCAAACACTCTATCCAACTGAGCTACAGCCGCAACTTTCCGCCCCAGGGAGACTCCCTGGCGACTTGATTATTGTAGCACAGCGGAATTCTTTTGGCAAGTAGTTTTTCAAAATTTTTCTGAAAAAATTTATTCGCTCCCAGTTCTGTTCTGATTCTTCCGACCTGTCCACCACACATGTCTCTCCGGTGCCCCTTCTGTGCTTGCAATTCGGCCAAAAGCTTTTATAATGATTTAAAAAGAAATCTGTGCCGCCCCAGGGCGGCCGCCGAGGAGGCGACAAAATGCAGATCATTATCTCTCCTGCCAAGCAGATGCGGGAGGACCTGGATACCCTCGCGCCCCAGAGCACACCTATGTTTTTGGAACAGGCCGGCCGGCTCCTATCCGCCCTGCAGGCTATGTCTCCCCAGGAGCTGCAAGTTCTATGGCGCTGCAATGCCTCTATTGCCGCTCAAAACATCCGTCGCCTGGAGGTCATGGATCTGGGGCGGAACCTCACCCCCGCCCTGCTCTCCTATGTGGGCATCCAGTATCAGACCATGGCTCCCGGCGTCTTTGAGGCCGGGCAGTACCAGTTTCTCCAAAGACACCTGCGCATTCTCTCCGGGTTCTACGGCCTGCTGCGGCCCTTCGATGGAGTCACACCCTACCGGCTGGAGATGCAGGCTAAGCTGTCTGTAGACGGGAACCGGGACCTCTACTCCTTCTGGGCCGGACAGCTGGCCCAGGCCCTGGCCTCAGAGGACTCTCTTCTGCTGAATCTCGCCTCTCGGGAGTACAGCCGGGCAGTGCTGCCGCATCTGCCCCCCTCTGTCCGGGTGATCACCTGCATCTTCGGGGAGCTGTGTCCTGACGGCTCCGTCCTGGAAAAAGGCACTCGCTGTAAAATGGCCCGTGGACAAATGGTCCGCTGGCTGGCGGAAAACACCGTTCAACAGCCGGAGGATCTGCCTGCCTTCCAAGGCTTGGGCTACCGGTACGATCCGATTCACTCCCGAAGGGACAGCTTGGTTTTTCTTCTCCCAAAACCATCAGGACATACCACAGAAAGGAAGGACTGCAATGCTTCGTTTTGAGTGTGACTACAGCGAGGGGGCCCACCCCAGCATCCTGCAAAAATTAGCTGAGACCAACCTGGAGCAGACTCCCGGCTATGGAGAGGACCCCCATTGCCAGCGGGCCAGAGAGCTGATCCGGCAGGCCTGCCAATTTCCTGGCGCCGCCGTGGAGTTTCTCCCCGGCGGGACCCAGACCAACCAAACGGTGATCGCGGCGGCCCTGCGCCCCTACCAGGGGGCCGTATGCGCGGACACCGGACACATCCACGTCCATGAGACTGGCGCGGTGGAGGCCGCCGGACACAAGGTTCTTCCCCTCCCGGGGAGAGATGGAAAACTCACTGCCCAGCAGGTGGAGGCCCTCTGTATCGCCCACTGGTCCGACCCGGTCCATGAGCACACAGTGCAGCCAGGGCTGCTCTACCTCTCCCAGCCCACAGAGCTGGGCACTATGTATACCAAGAGGCAGCTGACAGATCTCCGACGGGTCTGTCAAAAGTACGGCCTATTCCTCTATGTGGATGGAGCGCGGTGCGGATATGGCCTGGCTGCTCCGGACAACGACGTACAGCTCACCGACCTGGCCCAGCTGTGCGACGCGTTCTCCATTGGCGGGACGAAGGTGGGGGCCCTGCTGGGGGAGGCCGTGGTCATTCCCAACCCCGCCCTCCAACGGGATTTTCGGTACATGGTCAAGCGTCAGGGAGGAATGTTGGCCAAGGGCCGCCTGCTGGGGATCCAGTTTGAGGTACTCTTTGAAGATGGCCTCTACTTCCAGCTGGGACGGCACGGGGTAGAGCTGGCCCTGCAGCTCCGCCGCACCTTTGAGGACTGCGGCGTGGAGCTGGCCTACCCCTCCTTCACCAACCAGCAATTTCCCATCCTCACCCGCAGCCAGTGGGCAGAGCTCTCCAAAAGCTACGCCTTCAGCCACTGGCAGGATCTGGACGGAGACCGGATCATGCTCCGGGTCTGCACCAGCTGGGCCACCCAGCCTCAGGCGGTGGAACAGCTCTGCCGGGATATCCGCCGGGTCTGCGGAGGTGCTGTCTAATCCCAAAAATTGCCCTCCCCCGGCCTCTTTTGCCCCGCAGTTTAACTGCTGCCATCGCCTCACCTGCAGAAAAACAGCCGCAGAAGCGGCTGTTTTTCTGCATAATATCACGTGTTTTGTACCAAGGCAGTAGATTTTGACACTCCCGCCCCGATTGGGATCCGGTCTGCGGCATGAAATCCCAGCCTTTAAGAAACTCCTGAGACAGCCGCCTTCATTGCAGCCGCATAGTCTCGGATTTGGGACACCGCCTCCCGGCCATACTGGGCCGCCAGCTCTACAATGGCCGAGCCTACAATGACTCCGTCGGACACCCGGGCCATGGCCGCCGCCTGCTCCGGCGTAGAGACTCCAAACCCCACCGCACAGGGCAGTGCGGGGTTGGCAGCCTTGGCCTGAGCCACCATGCGCCCCACATCAGTGGCGATCTCCTTCCGCGTCCCGGTCACTCCAAGAGAGGACACGCAGTACAAAAAGCCCTCTGCCTCCCGCGCGATCATGGCGATCCGCCCCTCTGAGGTGGGAGCGATGAGGGAGATGAGCGTCAGGCCGTAATTCCGGCACACAGGAGCAAACTCCTCCTTCTCCTCATAGGGCACGTCAGGGAGGATGAGCCCGTCCACACCCGCCTCCGCCGCTGCGGACAGGAACCGCTCCGTACCATAGGAGAACACCACATTGGCATAGGTCATAAACACCATGGGAGTGTCCACCTCTCTCCGCAGCCGGCGGACCAGGTCAAGCACCTTGTCCGTGGTGGTGCCGGCGGCCAGAGCGCGGGCGCTGGCCGCCTGGATCACCGGCCCCTCCGCAGTTGGGTCAGAGAAGGGGATCCCCAACTCAATGAGATCGGCCCCCGCCTGGGCCAGGGCCCGGACCGCCGCCTCAGTGGTCTCTAAATCCGGGTCCCCGCAGGTGAGAAAGGGAATAAAGGCCTTGCCATGGGCAAAGGCTTGAGAAATACGGCTCATTCAGAAAGCTCCTCCCCTCGATACCGGGCAATGGAGACACAGTCCTTGTCCCCCCGACCGGAAATATTGACGACAATGATCTGTTCCTTCCCCATGGTGGGAGCCATCTCCATGGCATGGGCCACCGCATGGGCCGACTCAATGGCAGGAATGATCCCCTCCAGGCGGCTGAGGTACTCGAAAGCCCGCACCGCCTGCTCATCGGTGACGGCCACATACTCCGCCCGTCCGGAGTCGTGAAGCATGGCGTGCTCCGGGCCGATGCCCGGATAGTCCAAACCGGCGGAGATGGAGTAGACCGGGGCAATCTGGCCGTACTGGTCCTGGCAGAAGTAGGACTTCATGCCGTGGAAAATCCCCAGCTTCCCGGTGGCGATGGTGGCCGCCGTGTCCGGTGTGTCCGCCCCTCTGCCCGCCGCCTCACAGCCGATGAGCCGCACAGAGGGGTCCTGTATGAAATGATAGAAGGCGCCGATGGCGTTGGAACCGCCTCCCACACAGGCCAGCACCGCATCAGGGAGCTTTCCCTCCCTCTCCTGAAGCTGCTCCTTGATCTCCTTGGAAATCACAGCCTGAAAATCCCGCACCATGGTGGGGAAGGGGTGGGGGCCCATCACGGAGCCCAGACAGTAGTGGGTGTCATCAATGCGGGTGGTCCACTCCCGGAAGGCGGCGGAGCAGGCGTCCTTCAATGTGGCGGTTCCGGAGGTCACCGGCACCACCTGGGCCCCCAGCAAACGCATTTTATATACGTTTAATGCCTGCCGCCGGGTGTCCTCCTCTCCCATAAAGACCACGCACTCCATGCCGAACAGGGCGGCCGCCGTAGCGGTGGCCACCCCGTGCTGGCCGGCGCCCGTCTCAGCAATGAGCCGGGTCTTACCCATCTTTTTCGCCAGCAGCGCCTGTCCCAGCACGTTGTTGATCTTGTGGGCCCCGGTGTGGTTCAGATCCTCCCGCTTCAGGTAGATCTTCGCTCCCCCCAGGTCCTCCGTCATGCGGCGGGCAAAGTACAGGCGGGAGGGCCGGCCCGCGTACTCGTTCAACAGCTCCTTGAGCTCCCGCTGGAACTCCGGATCCGCCTTATAGTGATTATAGGCCGCCTCCAGTTCATTCACTGCGTTCATCAGCGTCTCCGGGATATACTGTCCCCCGTGGATGCCGAATCGTCCTTTGGACATAGTCTCATTCCTCTCTCACAGCGGCCACCGCCGCCTGTATTTTATCGCTGTCTTTTGTGCCGTCCGTCTCCACCCCGCTGGATAGGTCCACTCCAAAGGGGCGCAGGGTGCGGATGGCATCTTTCAGATTGCCCGGGTTCAGTCCCCCCGCCAGCAGATAGGGCCGGGGAAAGTTTTTCAACAGGGACCAGTCGAAGGTCCTGCCGGTCCCCTGGCCGCTGTCCAGCAGGATGCGGTCCGCCGGAAAATTGGCAGCCCGCTCCAGATCGGCGGGACCGCGCACTGGAAAAGCCCTCCAGATCTCTTTCCCCGGAGCCAGAGCCCGCAGGTGGCGGACATAGGCCTCATCCTCGCCTCCGTGGAGCTGCGCTGCGGCAATCATACCACAATTCAGGAGCTGTGTCACCAGCTCCGGCGGGGAATCTACAAATACACCCACAGGTAGGACCTCCGGGCGCAGCTTGGAGCGGAGGATAGCCAGCTGCTCCACAGAAATACTCCGGCGGCTTCCAGGGACGTCGATTACAAAGCCGCACCAGTCGGGCCCCGCCTGATTCACCGCCTCCACGTCCTGGGGGCGACTCAGACCGCAGATCTTGATGCGGGTCATCTGGCCGCCTCCCGGAAGGCCCTCAGACTGGCCCTCCTGTCCCCGGCACGCATAAGGGCCTCTCCGATGAGCACTCCGTCCGCCCCCATAGCCCGCACCGCCGCCGCGTCCTCGGGCCGGCTGATGCCGCTCTCCGCCACATACAGCACCCCCGGGGGGATCTGGTCCCGCAGCCGGGCGGCGTTGTTCAAATTTACTGAGAAGTCCTTCAAATTCCGGTTGTTCACCCCGATGATTGCGGCCCCGGCGTCCACAGCAGAGGAGATCTCCTTCTCGTCGTGGGCCTCCACCAGGGCGGACAGGCCCAAATCCTCGCAGATACTCAAATACTGCTCCAGGGTTCTGGTGTCCAGAAGGGCACAGATCAGCAGCACACAGTCCGCCCCCAGCAGTCTGGCCTGATAGAGCTGGTACTCGTCCACCGTGAAGTCCTTGCGCAGCATTGGGGTGTCCACCACCTCCCGAATCTCCCGAAAAATCTGGTCGGAGCCCAGAAACCACTTGGGCTCTGTCAGACAGGAGATAGCGTCCGCCCCGGCGGCCTTATAGTCCTCTGCAATCTCCAGATAAGGAAAATCCTTGGCGATGAGCCCCTTGGAGGGGGAGGCCCTCTTCACCTCGCAGATAAATGAGAGCTCCGGCTTTTCCAGGGCGGCCTGGAAGTGCTCCCGCCCCTGGCCCCGCC
Source organism: uncultured Oscillospiraceae bacterium (assembly GCA_944387745.1). The sequence goes on along the minus strand of CALXGD010000102.1, from coordinate 3,538 downwards.
CCAGGGCACTGCACTGCTCCCGCAGCTCCTCCAAAGGGCGCTCTACCCGGTCCGCAGCCACCCGCCGCCGGGCGTGGGCGGCGATGGCCTCTAGGATGGTTTCTGCCATAGCCTCACCCCCTGGGGCACAGCCGGAGGATCTCCTCCAGCTTTCTCTGGGCCACTCCGGAGTCGATCAGCTCCTCCGCCCGACCCACCCCGGCGGCCAGGGAATCCGCCTGGCCGCCGATGTACAGGGCGGCCCCTGCGTTGAGACACACAGCCTGGCGCTTGGGCCCCCGCTCCCGGCCGGCCAAAATGTCCCGGGTGATGGCCGCGTTCTCCTCCGGGGAGCCGCCTGTCAGCTCGCTCTTCTCACAGCGGGAGTAGCCGAACTGCTCCGGCGTAATCTCATAGGACTGGAACCAGCCGTCCCGGATCTCACACACACTGGTGGGAGCTGACATGGAGATCTCATCCAGATTGTCCTGGCCGTAGACCACCATGCCCCGGGTCACCCCCAGCCGCCCCATCACTTGGGCCAGGGGCTCCACCAGCGCCTGGTCGTACACCCCCATCAGCTCCCGGTTGGCTCCGGCGGGGTTGGTAAGGGGACCCAGGATGTTGAATACTGTCCGAATCGCCAGCTCCCTGCGCACCGGGGCCACATACTTCATGGAGATGTGGTAGTTTTGGGCAAACAGAAAGCAGAAGCCGTGCTCCCGCAGCAGCCGGGCACTCTCCTCTAGGGAGAGGGTGATATCCATCCCCAGGGCCTCCAGTACGTCTGCCGCCCCGCTTTTGGAGGAGGCAGCCCGGTTGCCGTGCTTGGCCACCGGCACGCCTCCCGCCGCAATCACAAAGGCGGCGGTGGTGGAGATGTTGAAGGAGTTGGCCCCGTCGCCCCCGGTGCCAACGATCTCCAGGGCGTCCACATCGTGAAGGAGCCGGACGCAGTGGGCGCGCATAGAGGCGGCACAGGCGGTGATCTCGTCAATGGTCTCCCCCTTCATAGCCAGAGCAGTGAGAAAGGCGGACATCTGGATCTGGCTGGCCTGCCCGCCCATGATCTCATCCATCACGGCGGCGGCGGTGGTGTAGTCCAGGTCCTGCTTCCGGGCGAGCTGTACAATGGCCTCACGAATCATATGACATTCCCTCCTAAAAATAAGTTCGCTTTCCTGGGGCGGAACAGGGAGAGCATATACAAAAACGCCCACCCCTGACAGTTTTGTCAAGGACGGGCGTAGAACTCTACACTCGCGGTGCCACCTTGCTTCACAGCTGCGGTCAGCCGTGCCCTCTGCGGAGTACCAGCATACTCCCGGCAACTGACGTATGCCCCCACGTCGCGGAATACTCAGCCCTTTTCACTCAGACCTTTGACCGCGCCCTCCGTGATCCATTTGCCTGCCTGCGTTCGATCCGGCTCACAGCCCCCCGGACTCTCTGTGCGTGCACAGCAGACGTTATCTTCACATCATCGGTTTATGCTGTTTGGTTTTTTGTATCTTACCTGATTTTTTCCCTCCTGTCAACCCCCTTCTTGTCCCACTTTTCAGCGGCAGAGACGCCGGCTCCCGGCCGCCGCTCTCGGGGACATCCTCCGGCTTTTGCCGGCATTGCCGACAGAAAGAAGTCGAACTCCGTCCTGTACCTGCTCCACTTTCAGCCTTTTTGCTTTTTCTCCTTTAAAATGTAAATTTATGTTATATTATGTCGAAAAGTTATATTCCATTTTTTGTAAATTATACCTTGCGCATCCTGTCTGATTATGATACATTTTATTTGGTTGAGGCAGCTGCGGTCTGCCTGACCAGTCGATTATTTTTTCAAGGAGGAGATTTCCAATGGAGCATGTCAAAAAATTGCTGGTAGCTGACCCCAGCGAGGATCTGAGGCACCACCTGGTGGAGGCCCTGCAGAACGAGGCGGACTTTGAGGTGGCGGGGGAGACGGGCAGCGGACCTCAGCTGGTGGAAATGGCCCGGACCCTCCACCCCGACGCCATTATCATGGAACTGGTCCTGTCCGGCATGGACGGAATTGAGGTGCTGGAACAGCTGAAGGAATTACAGCAGGAGCCCCGCCCCCGCATTTTGGTGCTGTCCAGCTACGTCTACGGCGCCGTGGCGGAGCTGGCTGCCGTGAATGGAGCCGACCATTTCATGGTCAAGCCCTGCAAATTCAGCACCATCTGTACCCGCATCCGCCAGCTGATCTCTCTGGATGAGATGGAAGCTGACAAAACCCGCACCTACAATCTGGAGACCAGAGTCACCTCCATTATCCACGAGGTGGGCGTCCCTGCTCACATCAAGGGCTACCAGTACCTGCGGGAGGCCATTTTGATCGCCGTCAACGACATGGAGGTCATCAACGCCGTAACCAAGGTTCTCTACCCAGAGGTAGCCAAGCGCTTCGGCACCACCGCTTCCCGGGTGGAGCGGGCCATCCGCCATGCCATTGAGGTGGCCTGGGACCGGGGTGACCTGGAGACCCTACAGAAATACTTCGGCTACACCGTGTCCAACGTCAAGGGAAAGCCCACCAACAGTGAGTTTATCGCCATGATCGCCGACCGGCTTCAGCTTCAGCAGCGGGAGGTATAACACCCCTTCACAGCATTTCCCCGTCGGCCCTTCCAACGTAGGCCGGCACAACAGAAAAGAGGATACTTTGTACACAGCTTTCTAAGGACAGGCCGGAGCATAAATTCCAGGCCTGTCTTGTTTTTTTACCGGTTTCCTTTTATAATAGGGCAGGTCGAACCATCGGCCTATCTGAATCAAGGAGCATTGCATATGACCATCCAATATACGCCTCGGGGCGTCTGCTCCCGGGCCTTTACCATCCAGGTAGAGAACGGCGTCATCCAGTCCGTCCAGGTGACAGGGGGCTGCCACGGAAATCTCCAGGGGATCTCCCGCCTGCTGCAGGGGATGCCTGTGGAGGAGGCTATCCAGCGTCTGGAGGGAATCCGCTGCGGCGGAAAGTCCACCTCCTGCCCCGACCAGCTTGCCCAGGCACTGAAAAAAACCAGGGCATAGCCATGGGCCGCAGTCATCCCCTGCGGCCCATCTCTCTACTTTTCTCAATCCTCTTGCTCCTTCCTTAACTAGGTGAGATTATGAGCTTTTTCTGCTGTCCCCTGTGCGCCGCCCCCCTGACCCGGGGGGCGCACAGCTATACCTGCCCTGGTGGCCACACCTTTGACCGCTCCGCCGCCGGATATGTCCATCTGCTCCCCGCCAACCGGAAGCACTCCAAAAATCCCGGGGACGACAAGGCTATGGTGGCCGCCCGGTCCGCCTTTTTGGAGAAGGGGTACTACGCCCCCCTGCGGGAGGCCCTGTGCGCCCTGGTTCTCCGGGACACGGCGGACTTGCCCGCCCCCGCCCTGCTGGACAGCGGCTGTGGGGAGGGGTACTACACCCAGGGGGTGCACCGGGCCCTGGCGGAGGCGGGCCGCGCCCCGGAGACCGCCGGAGTGGACCTCTCCAAGTTCGCCCTGCGCCGGGCGGCCAGGCGGCTGCCCGAGGGGGAGTTCGCCGTGGCC
>CALXGD010000101.1 GCA_944387745.1 uncultured Oscillospiraceae bacterium | reverse complement strand
GTTGCAGATGAACATGTCGATGAACTGGCCGTTCTGGACGAACTGACGCATTTTGCTCAGGGTCTGCTGCAGCGCGTCCTCATTCAGCCAGTCATCGGAGTCCACCACTTTGTAGTAGAGCCCCTGGCGTTGCGCAGGCCCTGATTGACGCCCTCGCCGTGGCCGCCGTTCTCCTGATGGATGACCCGGACGATGTCGGGGTACTGCTCCGCATAGCGGTCGCAGATGGCGGGGGTGTCGTCCTTGGTGGAGCCGTCGTCCACCAGGATGATCTCAATATCGTCCCCGCCGGTGAGAATGCTCTGGATGCACTTGTCCATATAGGCCGCCGAATTGTAGCAGGGCACGGCAAAGGTGATCAGCTTCTGCTCCCGTGATTCTCTCTGTTCTTCCATAATCACACCAGCCTGTCGCAAAGTTCCAGCGCCCGGGCGATGATGGCGTCCATATTGTAGTACTTGTACTCCGCCAGCCGCCCCAGCAGATGGAAGTTGGGGTGGCGGTCGCACAGAGCGCGGTACTGCCCGTAAAGCGCGTTGTTCTCTTCGTTGATGATGGCGTAGTAAGGCGTCTCGCCGGAAGCGCCGGTGTAGGCCCGGGAGTACTCCTTCATAATGGTGGTCTTTCCGGGCAGCTTCTGTCCGGTCAGATGCTTGAATTCGGTGATGCGGGTGTAGTCCTCGTCCACGGTGTAGTTGACGGTGCCGTGGGTCTGGTACCACTCCCGGGGATAGGTCTCGAAGCGGACGTCCAGGGTGCGGTAGGGCAGACGGCCGAACCGGCAGCCGAAGAGCTCGTCCGCCGCGCCGGTGTAGATCACCGTGCCGGTGAAGGGCTCACCGTCCACCAGCACGCCGCCCTCCGTCACCTGGAGGCGCTTGGCTGCGTCGCTGTTCAGCTCTACCTGAATGTTGGGGTGATCCAGCATGGTCTGGAACAGTGGGGTGTAGCCTTTGGCGGGCATTCCCTGGTACTCGTCCTGGAAGTACCGGGCGTCCCGGGACAGGAAGATGGGCACCCGGCCGGTGGTGGCGGGGTCGATCTCTTCCGGGGTGGTGCCCCACTGCTTCATGGTGTAGTGGAGGAAAATGTTTTCATAAATATAATCCGCCACCTGGGCAAGCTCCGGGTCGTCGTTTTTGCGCAGCTCCAGGATGGGCACCTTTTTCTCCGCGCCGTAGGTCTCCAGCAGCTTCTGCTTCAGCTGCTCCGCCTTGTCGTCGCCGAAGGCGATCTCCAGACTGGTCAGGTTGAAGGGCACCGGCATCAGCTGGCCGCGGACGTTGGCCACCACCCGGTGTTCGTATTCCCGCCAGTCGGTGAACCGGGTGACATACTGGAACACCCGGCGGGAATTGGTGTGGAAGATGTGGGGGCCGTACTGGTGGATGAGCACCCCCGCCTCATCCAGACAGTCGTAGGCGTTGCCGCCCACGTGGCTGCGCCGTTCCAGCAGCAGTACCTTGCGGTTGCCCCGCTCCGCCAGCTCCCGAGCCGCCACGCTGCCGGCGAAGCCGGCACCGATGATCAGGGTATCAAAGGAAAAGGCCATGGTCAAACCTCATTTCTCAATCAATAACATCTGCATTATAACAAAAAAGTGGGAAAGAAAAAAGAAGAGAAAACTTAATTTTCCATAAAAATGCCACAAAAAATGCCCGGGGGAGCTTCCTAAATAGGAGAAGCCCCTCCGGGGAACGAAGATCAAGGCGGGGGGAACCGGTCAGTTCCGGGAGGAAAGGCCGGTGGGGCGCAGCAGGGGCGTGCGCTCCAGCAGGGCGGCCAGCAGAATGCTGGTGAGCACGCCGAAGGCCCCCTGGATCAGGTTGGAGGGGAGGGTGGCGATGGAACCCGGCACGCTGCCGGAGAGAAGCACGGCATAGCCGAAATAGCCCGCTGCCATCACCGCTTCGCACACCAAGGCGCAGATGGCGCGGGTGGGCAGAGACCGGCGGAGAAGCTTCTTAAACGGGGGAAACAGCAGGGCGGCCAGCAGGGCCATGGCCCCCTTGATGAGGAAGGTGGCGGGGGCGTAGTAGGCGTAGCCGGAGAGCAGGTCCGCCAGCATGGAGCCCACTCCAGCGGCCAGAAAGCCCCACCAGGGCCCCAGCATCCAGCCCGCAAGCAGCACGATGCAGTCCCCCAGATTCACATATCCCCCCATGGGGGCGGGGATCTGGATGATGCGAGTGGCTGCGTAGCACAGGGCGGAGAGCAGCGCGGCGGAAACCAGCCGGCGCAGATGTGCCTGTCGAGTGGGCATAGGGGATCCCTCCTTTGATTCGGGCGCGGGGACCGTAGTCAGACCGTATGATACATCTGTTTGAAGGAAAAAGAAAGAGACGATTGCAATAAAATGAAAAAACCAGCAATTTGGCGGATTTTTCCCCGCCAAATTGCTGGTGCATGTGGAAAATCTTTCATTCCGCCAGGGAGAGAGCGGTGAAGGGGGCCTCGTCCAGCCGGACGTAAAAGCCCTGGCTGTGGCTGCACAGGGGGCAGGAGAGGGGGGCACTGGCACCAAAAACGATGTGGCCGCAGTTCAGACACATCCAGGCGGTGGACTGGCCTTCGGTGAAGAGGGAGCCATCCTCCATCCGGCGGGCCAGCAGGTCGAACCGGTCGCCGTGGATCTTCTCCACCGCTGCCACCCGGTCAAAGAGAGCGGCGATTTCAGGGAACCCCTCCTCCCGGGCCGTCTGGGCGAAAGCGGGGTAGTCCCGCTCCCATTCCTGATACTCGTTGTGCCGGGCAGCCCGGAGCTGCTCCAGCACCTCGGGACGGCCGTCCACGGGATAGGTGCCGTCCACAGTGAGGGTCCTGCCCGCCAAGGGGGCCAGCTGGTCCCAGAAGGCTTTGGCGTGGGCCCGCTCCTGGTCGGCGGTGAAGGTGAACACCTGGGACACCACGTACAAGTTCTCCTTCCTGGCCAAGGAGGCGGCGAAGAGATAGCGGTTGCGGGCCTGGCTCTCTCCGGCGAAGGCACGCATGAGGTTTTTGCAGGTTTTGCTGTTTTCCAGGGCGATGGACATAAGAGGTCAGCTCCTTCCAAAGACGAAAAGTGGGTTCTCTGGGAGGATAGCCAAAAAGGGAGCGGACTATACCTATGCAAAAGCCGCCGGAACAGCGCTCCGGCGGCTTTTGATTCTCATTTTCCCTTGCCCTTGAGCAGCGCCTGCTTGATGTCCCACAGCTTCTGGGAAAGGTCCACATAGTAGTTGTGGGGGTTCTCGAACCGCTTGACCTCGTCCCACTGGCGGTCGATCTGCTTTTTGCAGTAGGCCCGGATCTCGTCGATGGGGGGGCTGTCGTACACCCGCTTTCCCCCTTGGAAGATGGGCACCAGGAGGGACTCCACCTTGAAGTTGGTGATGGTCTTGCGCTTCCAGGTCTCCTCCGGGTCAAAGAGCTCCAACGGCCGGCTTTCGTCCACCGTCTCGTCATGGAGGGTGATCAGGTCGGCGAACGCCTTGTCCGTATCCTTTTCAAAGAGGCGGTAGACCTTTTTGAAATGGGGATTGGTGATCTTGGCGGCGTTTTCGCTGATTTTGATCTTGGGGATGATGTTGCCCTGGTCGTCCTCCACCGCGGCCAGCTTGTACACGCCGCCGAACACCGGCTCGCTCTTGGATGTGTTGAGTCTCACTGCCACGGCGAAGGCGGCGATCTGCGCCCCCTGCCGCAGCAGCTCCCTGCCGATGTGCGCGTCCAGGGAGAAGGAGGCGATGATCTTGCCCTGGGTCAGCCCCGCCGCGTCCAGCATTTTCCGGGCTTTGCGGGACAGGTAGGTCAGGTCGCCGCTGTCCAGCCGGATGCCGCACTGTGTGATGCCCTGGGGCAGCAGCACCTCCTGAAAAGCGCGGATGGCGTTGGGAACGCCGGACTTGAGGACGTTGTAGGTGTCCACCAGCAGGGTGGCGGCGTGGGGATAGAGCTCACAGTAGGTCTTGAAGGCGGTGTACTCGTCGGGGAACATCTGTACCCAGGAGTGGGCCATGGTGCCGC
>CALXGD010000100.1 GCA_944387745.1 uncultured Oscillospiraceae bacterium | reverse complement strand
TCGTCCCCCAGGTGGGCGAGCTGTACTACGGCAAGGTGGTGCGCATCCTCCAGTTCGGCGCCTTCGTGGAGCTGGCCCCCGGCAAGGACGGCATGGTCCACATCTCCAAGCTGGCCGACCACCGGGTAGAGAAGGTGGAGGACGTGGTGAACGTGGGCGACATGATCTGGGTCAAGGTCACCGACATTGACGACAAGGGCCGGGTCAACCTGTCCTATAAGGATGCCATTAAGGAGATCAAGGCCAGGAAAGCCTCCGGCGAAAGCGTGAAATAACCCTCTGTCAAATGTGGGACAGCCGGCGTTCTCTGCCGGCTGTCCCGTTTTGTTTTCCATCCCTTATACCGTTGGGAGGCTGTTTATGCGCTACAAACAATTCAGTCAATACCGCTCCGAGCTGATGGGGGCGGCTATGCTCTGGGTGATGCTGTTTCACTCCTTCGACCTGGATCTGGGGAACTCCCTGTTCAACTGGGTGCGGGGCGCGGGCTTCGGCGGCGTGGATATCTTCATCCTCCTGTCCTCCATGGGGCTGACTATGTCCCTCCTCCGCCGGGAGCAGGAGTACGGCGCCTTTTTACGCCGCCGGGCGGACCGCATCCTCCCCGCCTACTTTGTGGTAATGGTCCCCTACACCCTCTTTCTCATTCTGACCCAGGATGTCCCCTGGAGCGCCCTGTTCTGGAACGGGACCCTGCTCTACTACTGGGTCCGGTGTCCCGGGGCCTTCAACTGGTACATCTGCGGCGCCATGCTCTTTTACATCATCACCCCGCCGGTGCTCCGCTGGCTGCGGCGTCAGCACGAGCGAGGCCGCCTGATTCCGGCGGCGGGCGCGGCCATGCTGGCCGGTCTGGCACTGTGCCAGCTCCTCACCCGGGAGGGATATTACTACTATCTGGATATTTTCTATCGGATTCCCCTCTTCATTCTGGGCATGGTATTCGGCATCTTTATTTTTGAGGAGCGCCGGTTCAGCTGGAAGGACGGCCTGTTTTGGCTGATCTGGACCGGGCTGGGGGCGGCCTACCTGTGGGCCACCCTCCACCTCACCGGGGAGGACCACCTGTTCATCTATCCCCTGGTCCACCTGTTCTTGTTCTCCACCGTCCCCATGTGTTTCGTGCTATGCGCCCTGTTTCGGCATCTACCTCTGGGGCCCCTGTGGAAGCTGCTGCGGCTCATTGGTGAGAACAGTTTGGAGATCTACCTGCTCAATGTGAGTGTATTCTCCCAGGTAGCTCTGCTGCGACAGTTTGTGTCCTTCGGCCCCAGTAACCGGCTGTATTACCTGTTCTCCTACATTGTCAACATCGCTCTGGGTGTGTTGCTCCACAAGGGCGTAGAGGTCCTTCGGCTGCGGCGTCAGCGGGCAGTATCCACAGCTTGACCAAGTTCAATCAAAGAGGGGACGGCTTTCGCCGTCCCCTCTTTCGTTTTTACAGCCGCTTCTCCAGCTCCGCCTTCTGAGCCTCATATCCTGGTTTGCCCAGGAGGGCGTACATGTTGTTCTTGTATGCCTCTACACCGGGCTGGTTGAAGGGGTTCACCTTCAGCAGATAGCCGGACAGGCCGCAGACGTACTCGAAGAAGTAGATCAAGTAGCCCGCGGTGCTCTCGCTGAGGGCAGGCATCTGGATGCGCACATTGGGCACGCCGCCGTCCACGTGGGCCAGGATCACCGCCCGCATGGCCTGCTCCGCTACGAAGGACAGCTGACTGCCAGACAGGAAGTTCAGGCCGTCCACATTCTCCGGGTCGTTGGGGATGATAAATTCTCCCTTGGGGGCAAATTGGACCACCGTCTCAAACATGAGACGCTCTCCCTCCTGAATATACTGGCCCATGGAGTGCAGGTCGGCAGTGTACTCCACGCTGGCGGGAAAGAGGCCCTTGCCCTCCTTGCCCTCGCTCTCGCCGTAGAGCTGCTTCCACCACTCAGCAAAGAACCGGAAGCAGGGCTCGTAGCAGGCCAGCAGCTCCACCTTCTTGCCCTTCTCATACAAAACGTGGCGGGCGGCGGCGTACTGCCAGGCGGGGTTGTCCAGACCTGGGACAGCCAGAGCCTCCATGGCCTGAGCGGCGCCGTCCATCAAGGCCTGGATGTCGATGCCGGCCACGGCGATGGGCAGTAGGCCCACGGCGGTGAGGACGGAGTAGCGGCCGCCCACCTCGTCAGGCACCACGAACTCCTCGTAGCCCTCTTTGTCCGCCAGCCCCTTCAGCGCGCCCCGCGCCTTGTCCGTGGTGGCGTAGATGCGTTTTCTGGCCTCCTCCTTGCCGTATTTTTCCTCCAGCATCTGCTTAAAAATGCGGAAGGCCACGGCCGGTTCGGTGGTGGTGCCCGACTTGGAGATCACGTTCACCGAGAAGTCCCGGTCGCCGATAAGGGCAATGGTCTCCAGCAGCGCATCGGTGGACAGGCCGTTTCCAGCGAAGAGGATGTCGGGGGTGTCCTTCTTCTTCAGGTTGTAATTGGGGGAGCCCAGCAGCTCAATCACCGCCCGGGCTCCCAGATAGGAGCCGCCAATACCGATGACCACCAGCACCTGGGACTGCTGTTGGATCCGCGTGGCAGCCGCCTGGATGCGGGCAAACTCCTCCTTATCATAGTCCCGGGGCAGAGTTACCCAGCCGGTAAATTCTCCTCCAAGTCCGCTATGTTTTTTCAGCATGTCATCTGCCTGCGCCAGGGCTTCCCGGCGGGAGGAGAGATCCTCCTGGGAGAGAAATCCGTTCAATTTTGATAAATCCAGAGTCAGCATAAGAAAAGCCTCCTTTGATCCGCAAATGATGTCTATAGTATAGCATAAACCTTGAAGTTTTCCACCGAAAATGGAAAAAATTTTCCTCAAATTTCCCCGCAGTTTTACGCTGCGAGGCCAAGGCGCGGAGTTTGACCGTTCAACGCCGTATTCCCTGCCGGGACAGAGCTTTTGCTTCCTTGAATGATCCCGTGTCCCGGAGAAGGGGACGCCGGCAGAAAAAGCAAAACTCCGGGTGTAAAGACGGAGCGCTCGACGTTCTCCGTGCAGTTTCCCGGCGGAGGGTCAGCCCAGAATGCGGCTCAGTTGCCTCCAAAGAGTCTAAATTTTTTAAGATAAGCGGTGATTTCAAGAAAATTGAAAACTATTGTTGAATATATGCAAAAGCAAAGTTCGCTCTGCCGGTGACAGAGAGAGCCTTTCGATATTTTCTCAAGGATAATACTCATTATGAGCATCTATAGAATGGAAGATGACTTTCCTGCTTTGCTGGCATCGCCGGCGCTATTTCGTGGGGGCGAAAAATACTTTCTGGCGGCTTTCCTCCAAACTGTCCTGAGATGGGGCAGTGGCGCAGCATCAGTGTTTGGTCGTTATTGGTGTGTCTGGTCTGTCCGTTGGCTTTATTGTCACGCAGAAAAGCAAAGAGAACGGTAATGAGCTGATTATTAGGAGATCGGCTTGAAGAAATTGTCGCCCGCACCCTTGCTGGGGCGCGGTGACAAATAGACCCGGTTGACACGCTCCATCAGATCCCGATATTTTTGGATCTTATTGGTGATTATGCGGTTATTCATGGTGCACTTACAAAGTTAACTTTAGAAATTTTGCCATTGACATCTGTCTTGTCCGGTGGTAAACTCTTGCACATAATTTTAAAAATTATCAAAGGCCTTGATGGAGAAAAGTACCGCAGAAGTTCCGGGACAGTGAGCGGGGGACAGTGAGAACCCTGTACCAAAGAGACTGCGTGAAGAACACTTCTGAGCCGCGATCTGAACGCGAGAAATCGTCAGTAGGTGAGACGGGTTGTGACCGTTACATCACAGGGGCTTATTAGAGCCTTTCAAAGGGGCCCCCTTCTGGGGGCAAATCAGGTGGCACCGCGGATCGCAGCTATTCGTCCTGGAAATCAGGACAAATAGCTGCGATTTTCATTTTGGAGGTGCTATTTATGTGCGCAATCATGGGATTTTCCCGCAAAACCCTCTCTCAGGAGGAGCTTCTGCCCTTCTTTGACCGGACCCGCTCTCGGGGGCCGGACATGTCCCGTATAGTGGAGACGCCGTCCGGCTGGCTGTGCTTTCACCGGCTGTCCATCATGGGCCTCTCAGAGGCGGGAATGCAGCCCTTTCAGTTGGATGGGAGCTATGTGGTCTGCAACGGCGAGCTCTACGGCTTCCGGGCACTGAAGCGGCAGCTGGAGGCACGGGGCTATACGTTCCAGAGCGGCAGCGACTGCGAGCTACTTCTGCCTCTGTACCGGGAGTACGGAGTGGAAATGTTCTCTAAGCTAGACGCGGAATTTGCCCTGATCCTCTACGACGGGGAGAAAGATGAACTGATCGCCGCCCGGGACCCCATCGGCATCCGGCCTCTGTACTACGGCTACGACACCGACAGAGCCATCGTCTTTGCCAGTGAGCCGAAGAACCTGGTGGGGCTGTGCGACGACATCCGCCCCTTCCCACCGGGACACTACTACGCGGAGGGGAAATTCGTCCGGTACGCGGATCTGACCACCGTCTCCCGGTACTCCGCCGATGATCTGGAGACGACTTGCCGCACCATACGGGAAAAGCTCATCGCCGCTGTGGACAAGCGGCTGGATGCGGACGCCCCTCTGGGCTTTCTCCTCTCTGGCGGTCTGGACTCATCCCTGGTGTGCGCCATCAGCGCCAAAATTCTTGGAAAAAAGATTCGCACCTTTGCCATCGGTATGGATACAGACCCCATCGACCTGAAATACGCCCGGGAGGTGGCGGACTTTATCGGCGCCGACCACACGGAGGTCACTATGACCTGGGACGAGGTGCTGTCCACCCTGCCGGAGGTCATCGCGGTCCTGGGCACCTGGGACATCACCACAATTCGGGCCAGCATCGGGATGTACCTGTGCTGCAAGGCCATCCATGAGAAAACGGATATCCGGGTGCTGCTGACCGGGGAGATCAGCGACGAGCTCTTCGGCTATAAATACACAGATTTCGCCCCCAGCGCCGAGGCGTTCCAGACTGAGAGCAAAAAGCGCATCGACGAGCTGCACATGTACGACGTGCTCCGGGCAGACCGGTGCATTTCCGCAAACTCCCTGGAGGCCCGGGTGCCCTTCGGCGACCTGGACTTCGTGAAGTATGTGATGT
>CALXGD010000099.1 GCA_944387745.1 uncultured Oscillospiraceae bacterium | reverse complement strand
GTCCTGTCCAGCACGACCAGGTTTTGAGCCGGAATGTTCCTCTAGTCATCGTGATCCCAAGTGGCTTTCCAGCGCCTTTTGGTGCGCTGAACCTGACCAGCGAGGATCATTTCCACCCCTTGCTGCTGAATATTTTGGACATAATTCGGGTCACAGTCCCGATCCGTAATGATATAGTCCACCTTCTTTAACGGGAGGAAGGGAACCGTGGACTGGCGATTCATTTTTGATGAGTCCGCAAGGACAAAGACTTTCCGGCCCACAGAGGCCATCGTCTGTTCCACATTGGCGTTTGCAAAAGCGGCGCTGTAAATCCCTTTATGGAAATCAATACATTCGGCCCCCAGAAACGTCTTGTCAATCTGCATCGTTTCAAAAATCGCGGTGGAGTTGGGTCCAATAATATATCCGGCTTTTTTGTGAACAATTCCGCCGTTGATCCACAGTTCAATGTTGGGATTTTCTATCAGGACGTTTGCGGCGGTAATGGAATCAGTGAGGACAACCGACTTCTTCAAATCGGTTAACTTGTAACACAATTCCAAAATTGTCGTGCCGCCTCCCAGGGCGATCGTGTCCCCGTCCTGAATAAATCCTCTGGCCGCAGATGCAATCAACCGCTTGTTGTTGGTATTGATGCCGGTCTTTTCCCCAAGAGGGATCTCCCGGCCGGCGTCAATTCCGATCGCTCCGGCGTATGGTCGGATCAAAAGCCCACGCTCTTCCATATCGGCCAGCTGTCTGCGGATCGTAGAGGGGGTAAGCCCCAAAGCTTCACAGAAACGATTGATTGAGACCCGGCGATTCGTCTCCAGCAAGTGGAGGATGTACTCCTCACGTCTCTTGATATTATTCATGGTAAACAGCCTCCCTGCGTGTTCCGCGCCTGAATCGATAGTAAAACACGTATACCGCTTCAACCCTTATTATTTTTATTATATCAGTGGCAAAAGAACTTGTCTACTCCGCATTTCTCAACAACCGAATAGATGCGCACTTGCCTCCGCCTCCGGGGGCCTGTGAATATTTGTTTATTGGACATAGAAAGGAGATTCAAACAAATGGGTTCCAGAATTGATAAGGAAAAACTGTATGCATGGTGTCGTATCCCCGTTGAGGAATTGGAAAATCACCCTGATGCCAGATGCCGCATCAAAATTTTTGAGGAAAAAAATGACGTCTCCGTATTGGCCGGCAACATGATGGCAGATGAAGTGATCGAAAATAACAAGCAGGGGCGCATTACCAAGTGGATCCTACCGGCGGGACCCATGGGACAATATGAATATTTTGCCAAGCGTGTCAACGAAGAGCGCATTAGCCTAAAAAATGTCTACGTGTTTCACATGGATGAGCTGCTGGACTGGGAGACCAGGCCGTTCCCCGTTAAGAAAAACGGCTGGAGCTATGAAGGACTGATGCGGGAGGATTTCTACGGGCGAATCGACCCGGAGCTGAATATTCCGGAGGAACAGCGCTTCTTCCCGCGCATTTCAGATATGGACGCCATCGATAAAAAGATTGAGGAAATGGGGGGAGTTGACACCTTATATGGCGGCCTGGGGTATAAGGGGCTGGTCGCTTTCTGCGAAGCACCCACATCTCCTTATTTCACCATTACAGAAGAGGAATATGCCAACTCGAAAACCCGCATCGTCAAAACCAACGATGATAACATCATATCTCTGAGCCAGCGGGAAGTGGGCGGCCTAACTCATATTATTCCCCCCTTTGCCATCACACTTGGCTTTAAATCCATGCTGAACACCAAAAAGGCTGTGTTTATGATTACAACGGGGGAATGGAAACGCACAGCCATTCGTATGATGCTGTTTAGCGAGCCCACGGTGGAGTACCCAGGGACGCTCTTTACTCAGTACGTTCCCGATGTCTTGCTGCTGGCGGATCGGTTCACCGCCTTGCCGCCCTTACAGGATATGTAATCACTAGTGCACAGATGCAGAGCAGCCGATAGTAAATCTATTTGCTGTCGGCTGCTCGCAATCCAGGAAGCAGAGGAGACCGTCATGTCAAAGATTTTGGTAATCAATGGCCATTTTCTGGGTGAGTACTGTGATGTTGCCAAGCTCCCTACCGTTGGGGAAACCGTGGCCGCCCATAAACGAAAGCATATTGAAGACGGCGGGAAGGGAACCAATGTTGCCGTTGCCATCGGCAGGCTCGGCGGGAGCGTGGCATTTATTAATAAGTGCGGGGACGACAAGGGAGGGAGATTAGGAAAGAAGTGGATGGGTGAGGCCGGTGTGAATCTGGAATATTACCGTCTGGATCCCGATATCGATACCAACAGCAGTTTGTGTGCCATTGCTGAGGATGGAAGCAATATTATTTTTAATTTCGTTGATGACAAAAATGCTATTACGCCCGAGGAGCTGGACGTGTGCCTGCCCCAGTGTTCCGATGCGGAATATCTGGTAACCGGGTTTGAACTGCCTTGGATAACCGCTCTGCACGCAGCAGAATTGGGTAAAAAATTGGGGATGCACACCATTTTAAACCTAAGCCCTTTGGAGCCGGGGTTGGAGCTGGGCCATTTGGACTATGTGGACACGCTCATTGTCAACGAAACAGAGACACAGATCCTACTTCATCGTCCTCCTGGCTCCATTACGAACTACGGCTTGGCGGCCGAGGAACTGAGAAGATGCTACAGGGTAAAAAATGTCGTCATCACGCTGGGGGCAAGCGGCAGCGTAGCCGCCGTGCCGGAGGGGCCGATCCATGTAGATGGTTATCCGGTCAATGCGGTTGATACCGTAGGGGCAGGAGACGGATATTTGGGGGCCTTTGTCTGGAGGCTGTCCCAGCGGGACTGCTTTGAGGCGGCAATGCGCTGGGCTAGCCGGTATGCCGCCTATGTTTGTGCCCATGTGGGCACCATCGGCGTGTATCCCACTCTGGAACAGCTGGAGTCATTTGAGCAGGAGTCGTCCATGGAAGGCAGCGCGGGCATGGGAAAGTGAAAGGAGACAGCCATGGAAAAACCCGCCAACACAAAACATGAATTTTGTGCGCGGATCTAAAGGATCTGAGACCGTATGCAGCAACTGAGGGCAGATGCAGTGCTCGTCTACAGGGATGAGTCCAAACGAGAAAACCTGCGGTACATCTCCAATTACTGGCCCATTTTTGACATGGGCGCCCTGATGATCCCGGCAGCGGGAGCCCCGATTCTGCTGACAGCTCCCGAGAACAACGGCGCGGCCAGAGAGATGTCCATATGGCAGGATATCGAAACACCCCTGGCATGTGCACTGGGTACATCGATGACACCATTGGTTATCCCTTTACACAGTATCAGAGCTTACCGCAAATTACAAAGGTTTTAAACCCGAACTGGCCCATCCAAAAACTTGGCGTGGTGGGTGTGGATGCCATGAGCCATAGATTATATCAGGCTATACAACGGGCATTTGAGGCAGATATTGTGGATATGGACAAGGTTCTCTATCAGCTCCGGAAGATCAAGGCTCCCGAGGAACAAGCGTGCATGTGGGAGGCCGGCCGCATCGCTCAGATCGGAATCCAGGCGTTGCCGCAGGAAAACCTGGTCAAGGCTGTGCGTGATCAATTTCGGAGCGAGGGTTTGGAGACGTACGACCTGTATCCTCCGCTGCATGGAGCAGGCTTGGCCGAGGCAGAAAATCCCTATCCCGATGAGACAACCCAGCGGTGCTTCGCCGCCGTCATGCGCTTTAACACTGATATCAGCCTGTTCGGTGCGCCCGGAAACAGCAACCGGATCGAGGCGGGATATATCCTCACAGACGATGGGTGCAAGTCCATTACGCCGTTTGTTGACGACTATTGTGAAATCTGACTGAAAGAACTAACTCTCCCTATTGCAAGCAGTAAGATCAGCGGAGAGTTGCCGCGGTGGTCATAATGTGGAAATCCCTACAATGTCGCAGAAACATATTTTTACTGGTCTGCTGTTGTCAATTCTTTTCCCTGGGGTTCGAGACGGCAGGGCTTCAGCAGATTCTACAAAAGATCGGGACAAGCTTCGGCGCCACGCAATCCATGCTGGGGACGCTTATTGCCATGCAGTATTTGGCCATGATGACCATGCCTGTTTGTGTTGGATGGGTCGCGGATCGCATGGGAAAACGGCGGGTCGCCGTTACGGCATGTCTCCTGTTCGTGGCCGGGTGCCTGTCTATCCTGTACGCAAAGGCCTGGATCATATTAGGACTGGGTACTTTTTTGTGTGGGGCGGGATACAGCATCTGCGAAAGCACGGGGACCGCCGCCATTTACGATGTATTTCAGCACCAAGCATCCAGGCAGATTTCTCTGTCTCAGGCATTGTTTAGCTTGGGTGGGATCGTTAGCCCCGTCCTGATTCAGCGACTGATGAATTCCTATAAACTGGATTGGAGAATCTTGTTTGTCCTTTTGCTCATTACCAATCTGGCCGTTCTGCCGTTTGTCATCTCCTTTTACCCACAGGGAAACGGGATCTGCCAGGCGGGAGAACTCGAAAGGCCAAAGGCAGTCTTCTTTTTGACGCCATCCATTTTGCTCCTGTGCGCCTCCATTTTTGTAGCAAGCGGGCTGGAAAACGGATACTGCTACTATGTGGATCTATACGCCATGGAGGCGCTCCACACGACCAGCCTGACGGCGACGACACTTTCTATGTTCTGGACAGCTAACGTGATCGTTCGCCTGCTATATAGTATGCTCCCCAGCAGGCACAAGCTTTTACTGCTGTGTTTCGGGGGAGCTGCAGCCGCGCTGAGTCTTTTGGCGGCTTTTCCGAACCGGGGCACCTTCGTGTGGATCTCCGGGGTAATGGGAGGCGTCTTGGCACCCATGTGGCCCGCGATCCAAAGCCGGGCCATGGCTGAGTTTCCTGCGCATACGGCCACTGTTTCCGGAGTACTGTTCATTCCCTGCGGTGCTGGCAGCGTCATGCTGCTGGGACTGGCGGGGGTCATTGCAGACCATTTCCAGGCGCAGTCGGTCTACGCTGTACTTGCGTTCCTGGCCCTGGGCGGATTAGTCGCCTACGGAGGATATGTCCGGTATAAACAAAACACAGCTGATGTCCCCAAGAGGGTCTGAGAAAAGTAATATGTCATATTATGCAAGCAAGAAACAGCATCTCGCATTGAGCAGATGCGCACGGTCTGATGCGGGCAAATCATCTGGACGCCGCCCATATCTATTACGATGAGATCAACATTGCGGATGGCTGGTATCTGACCAGATGGTGTCCCCAGTTTGAAAAGGGGGACGTACTGCTCCCAGCAGAAGGCGAGCCCCTGTTATTGGGTGGGCCTGAGAGCGAACCGTTTGCAAAGATGAGCAGCGCCATCACAGATACCAGGCGTTTCCCCATGTTCATGGTTCCGGAGGAGGAATATCAAAACGCAACCATCAGCACATTTGTAACGCTGGCAGAGGAAATGATGGCCCGGTGCATTTCCCTGCAGAGGGTGGGGATAGTAGAAACCAGTTATTTCCCCCATGCCCTGTATACACAGTTTGAAGCGGAATCTCAGGGGGCGCAGCTGATTGACGTTACAGATCAGTATGACAAGCTGCGATATATCAAAAGCGCCTAGGAGATTGAGAATATCCGGAAAGCGTTCTCTTTTACAGAACCGGCCTTTCAGGCCATGCACAGGAAGGTGGCGCCGGGCGTCAGTGAGATCGCCGTGGCCGCGGAGAGAGAATATGTCGCTCGCAGTATAGGGTCAAGTAATTTTGCGCTTTCCTGCATGGTGGGCAGCAGGATCCAGTCCAATGCTGTCGTACCGACAGCAACCGGGAAGCTTCTGAAACGCGGCGAACTGGTGATGCTGGGCTTGGCCCTCCGGTATAACGGGTATGCTGGTGTGTTCGGGGAGACTCTATCTGTCAGCGGAACATTCACTCAATCGCAGAGGGATACAATAAATGTGGCGAAAGAGACATATTGTGCTGTGCGCGATATGCTCCGGCCCGGCTACTGTGGAAAACAAATTGAGCGGATTGGCGCGACAATCTATGCCAAACACGGTCTGAGTGACTATATTGTCTGTCCGTTTTTGCACGCCATTGGGCAAACGGCCTTTCTGTGGTCCCAATTCTTTGGACGAGCGGATGCTTGGAATAACTGTTTCAATTGATCTCAGCTTTTTCGGACACCCTGTCCACCACGGCGTACGCATTGAAAGCGGCTTTTTGATCGCAGAAAATGGGTATGAGTCCCTGTGCCCAGAGATGGACGTCCGTTTGGCGGCAGAGGTATAACGGAGGTGGTGATGTTGGTCGGTCAACGGCCTTTATCGGACTGCCCCAAACTTTGTCTGGCCTCCTGTGCGGCAGAAACACCGCACAGGAGTTTTTGCATGCAGCCAGGAGATCGTCGTACCGGATCAGAGATTCCGCCTACCCGTCTCCCAGCCGTTTCCACAAGCAGTAGACTGCGTCGGCCCGGAGCCGCCCGTCGTAATCTGCTGGAAGCGCAAGCACCCCCTTCCCCCAGGCGGTACGCGCGGGCCCTGTCAGCCGGCTGCCTCCCCTGCGGGGGGCAAGGATCACGGGAACAGTTTCTCAAACTGCGTGGGCATCACTGCCGTCTGGACCCTGGTGGCCCGGCCCTGGGGTGAGAGGGTGGAGCCGTCCCCGGGGCCGGAGATCTCCCCGGCCCCGCTGACCCACTGACTCAGGTCTACAAAGTCGGTGTAGCTGAGGACGTTGGTGTCCTTACCGATGCTCCCACCCAGGCGCTGGTTTTTGGCAAACTACCACAACATCACCGCCAACTGCCCTCGGGTGACGGAGTTGTCGGTGCCGAAGGTGTCCCCGTAGCCGGAGGCACTGCCCCCGGACGCCGCCCAGCGTACCGCCTCGGCGTACCAGACCCCCTGCTTCACGTCGGTGAAGCGCATGGCATAGTTCATCACCGGGCTACCAGCCATACGCCAGAGAACGATGGCGATCAAGGCGCAGTTGGCGGTCACATCGGGTCCGAAGGAGGTGCCGCCCTCGGTCACAGCCTGGTCTGTTGGCTGGGCCGTGATACTGGTGGGCCGGTAGACCGTCAGGAAGAAGGAGTCGGTGACGAGGTGGGCTGGTTATCGCCCATCACTCGCACCAACACACTGTAGATCCCCGCCGCCAGGCCGGCCTCAGGGGTCACAGTGGAGGTGGCTCTTTTCTCCGCTAGCAGGGAATTGCCCAGCCTGGAGGCTGTGCCATGCTCCACTGCGGCGGCAAGGCCCGTCAGGAGCATCTGGCTGTGGTTGGTGAGCGTGACCGTCACCTAATGGACGGGACTTCCCTGGGGCATGTCCGGGTTGTAGGGGAAAGGCCAACTCCAGATCCCCGGTGTCCACATCGCCGATGGCAGTTATAATGCTGTGATAGCTGTTCTAGACGTCGGCGCCCTTGCAGTCCTCTATGCCCGCCTTCGGCACCAGGATGGCCATCAGATGATTGCGCTCACTCAGTGTTTTGTAACACAGTGTGGCCGGCCGTCTCTCCCAACAGGGCGATGGAGGCAAGGCTGCTACAGCCATAAAAGCCCACTCCCCGATGGAGGTCGCTCTCTCAAGTAGGGTGATGGAGACGAGGCTGCTACAGTCGGCTAAGTGTTTGTCAAGGGATAAAAATACATTTGCAGCGAGGGAGAAAAGGGAACAGCAAACCAGAGCTCTCAAGGGCCGTTTTTAATTTGTATGGAGAAATCGCTCATCCCATGTTCTGCAGAACCGGCATATAGGGCTGAGAGGCCCGGAGGATGGAAAAAGATTACGGCAATCATCTTTCTGTTCACATGGCCGACGCTGTTCATGTACCGTGAGCGTATGCGCTGTCCAGCGATACATCAAGCACAATGACCTGAAAAGCGCCCGGAATCCGAATCTGAGGGACCGCAAAGCGTTTGAGGAAGACGCCTTTGGGAAGCTATGGCAGGCGGATACCCGCTATCTGCCTCATATCACTGAGGATGGCCGGCGTCGGCGTGTATTCCGCAGCATGATCATAGATGACCATTCCAGACTCCTGGTTGGAGGCGGGCTTTTCTATAACGATACCTCGTACAACTTCCAGAAGGTACTCAAGACCGCCGTTGCCACCTATGGTATCCCTATGAAGCTCTATGTGGATAACGGGGCTACCTACTCCAATGAGCGGCTTTCCCTGATCTGTGGTTCTCTGGGAACCGTCCCGCTCCATACTAAGGTCAGGGACGGGGCAAGCAAGGCCAAGGTGGAGCGCCACTTCCGCGCCCTCAAGGAGCGCTGGCTCTACACTCTGGAACTGGATGATATCACTTCCCTGGAACAGTTCAACACCCTGCTCCTGGATTACACGCGCTCCTACAATACCACATTCCATACCGGCATTGACAACACACCCTTTGAGCGTTATCGCGCCACCTGCGCCCACATCCGCCGTCCAAAATCCCGGCAGTGGCTGGAGGACCGCTTTTTTAACCGTATCACTCGAAAGGTGAACAAGGATTCCACAGTTTCTATTGATAAAATCTCCTACGATGTCCCCATGCGATTTATCTCGTCTAAAGTAGACATCCGCTTTCTCCCGGATGATATGTCCTCCGCCTATATCCTCTACGGCGGCGTCCACTACCCCATCCGCGGGACGGACAAGGTGGAAAACTGCCGTACCAAACGGAACAATCTCCCTGTCATTGACTATTCTAAAACAGGAGGCGCCAAATGATGACCGCACTGAGTTATTACGGCCTGTCTTTCAACCCCTTTGACAAACAGCAGGTCAAGGAGAAAGACCGATTCCTCTCTCAAGACCTGCGGGAGACGCTCAACCGCTTGGATTACCTGAAAGACACCAGAGGCATCGGCGTCTTTACCGCCGGGCCGGGTATGGGTAAATCCTTTGCCCCGCGCTGTTTTTCCAAAGCCTTGAATCCCAATCTTTATCACATGGAGTATATCTGCCTGTCCACTGTCAGCGTAATGGAGTTTTACCGGCAGTTCCGCCAGATCCTCGGTGTAGAGGCAAAGGGAGGAAAGCCGGGTATGTTTGACGCGATCCAGGCTCAAATTTTTCATCTCTATAAAGAAAAACGCCAGCCCCTTCTGCTGGCGGTGGATGAGGCGCGGTATCTCTCCACCGCTATCCTCAATGATATTAAAATGCTGATGAATTACCGCTATGACTCTGTCAACTGTTTTACCCTGATCCTCCGCGGCGAGCCGTATCTCAACAATACCTTGCGAAAACCTGTCCATGAGGCTTTGCGCCAGCGCGTCACCGTCCACTACACCTTTTCTGGCCTGTCTGACGCGGAGGTCGCCGAATACGTCCGCCATAAGCTGGTCTGCGCCGGTGGCGCTGAGACCATCATCGAACCCGCCGCTCTCTCCGCCCTCCACAGTCATTCTCAGGGCAACCCCAGAATTGTGGACAACCTCATGTCGGATGCCCTTCTTCTGGGCGCTCAGATGGATAAGAATGCCATTGATCCGGATACCATCCTCGCCGCTGTCAGTGGACGCAACCTTGTTTGACCTCTTCCAACTTTCACTCTTTTCAGGGCTGTGAGCTTGCCGCTTACAGCCCCTTCTTTTTGACCTCAGTTGTTAAGATCGCCAGCAGTTGTGCCGCCTTGAGCTGTCCATCCAACGGCCTCCCCGTTATTTTCTCTAACAATGGCCGGTTTTCGCTCCACATGACTCCGCTCCCCGTCCGAATACCCCGTTCCACTGCTTTCCAGTTTGTACCATACCTCTTCGCCACTTCCGGGTACAGCCACTTTGTCACCAATAACAGCCGTTCCTCTTTTTCTACGCATAACGCGATTGCGTAAGAAATGTAGAAGAGCCCTCTGTAGTTTGCTGTTAATCCCAGGCGGTATAGTAAATTTTGTGTTTCTGCCGATATTTTTTCCATTTATTAAATCACCGCCCCAGCTCTCTGAACTACATCCTCAAACTCGTCTTCCGATACCGTGAGCATCCCTACTTCCAATAATGACAGCCCCAATGCTCCCGCGATCTTGTCTAATGCCACGATCGTTACATTCGCGCATCCGTGTTCTATGTCACGCAGCCGGGCGCAACTCACCTTTGACAGATTTGCCAGTTCCCTTTGTGTGATGTTTCTTGCTTTCCGCAAATGATGGATTGTCTGCCCAATTTCAATCCCAGCCTTTTTCCATTCTGTCCGGTGCCATGTCTGGATCCACATCAACCGGATCTCTCCGTCTGGTCGTTTTAATATCCCCAGTGTTATGGGGGATACTCCTAGTGCCCGCCGCGATCCTCCTCAATGTATCTACGGTCATATTTTCGCGCCCATACTCAATCTCCTGCCAGCGGTTCCCGCTTATGTTCGCTTTTTCTGCCGCTTTCTCTTGACTCAGCCCCTTTACTTCCCGTATTTCTTTGATATTTTTGCCTGTTTCCTGTAAATTCAACACAATAATCCCTCCTTCGCCTTTAGCGTAGGAAAGATTATCCAATCTGTCAGCCTGTTATATTAGCGCTTCTTAAATTCTCGAACCTCCTATCCTCGCGCCGAAATATAACAGTATTTTCCACATTGCCCTCTCTTTCTCTCCCCCTTTCTTCCTCATTCCATTTTATTTGCCGCTTTCTTGATATGAATCTGATGCTTCTTCCTTTTTGCCGTTTTTCTCTCCAATCCTTTGTATTCCTATTCGCCGTCCCTTTTGATCCCTATTTGCCGTCTAACAATCGGGGAGGCGTTCGACCCGGCGGGCATGGTAGTGACGGCCACCTTTGAGGACGACACCACCGAGAACGTGACGGAGGACTGCACCTTCTCCCCGGACACCATGGCGGAGGGCACCCAGTCCGTCACCGTTACCTATCAGCGGGCCGGGGTCCAGAAAACCACAACGGTGGCGGTGGCCGTGCGGACGCTGGACCACATCGCCGTGACCACGGCGCCCACCAAAACAGCGTACAACTACGGGGAAACCTTCAACCCGGCGGGCATGGTGGTGACGGCCTACTACACCGACGACACCAGCCGGGCGGTGACGGGGTACACCTACTCCCCCACCGGCGCCCTGGC
>CALXGD010000098.1 GCA_944387745.1 uncultured Oscillospiraceae bacterium | reverse complement strand
TTCCAAGCTGGTCGCGTGGGTTCGATTCCCATCACCCGCTCCATATGCGCCTGTAGCTCAGGTGGATAGAGCAACTGCCTTCTAAGCAGTGGGTCAGGGGTTCGAGTCCCTTCAGGCGTGCCACCTTATTTATGTTTTTTGGTGGTTTCTCTCACACACATGGTGGGTGTAGCTCAGTTGGTTAGAGCACCGGATTGTGGTTCCGGGTGTCGAGGGTTCGAGTCCCTTTACCCACCCCACTAAAAAGGCGGAAGAGCCGGAGCTTCGGCTCCGGCTCTTCTCCTGACATTTTTATCCCAATTCCGCTGCGTATTCCCGTTCTGTGGGGACGGAGGCGCCAAAGAAAACAGAGGGCTTGGAGACACAAAGGCAAATTGGGATTTTATTTTTGATCCGATAGGGGTGTAGCCAAGCGGTAAGGCAAGGGACTTTGACTCCCTCACTCGCTGGTTCGAGTCCAGCCATCCCTGCCATTTTATTTGACCCGTTAGCTCAGTCGGCAGAGCACCTGCCTTTTAAGCAGGGTGTCCGGAGTTCGAATCTCCGACGGGTCACCATGTCGGAGCAAAGTTCGCTTTGCTCCGACGCTTTTTTATGCTCACGCACAAAAGGCGTCATCCGCCCACCCCCTGCTCCTCCTCCCTGAATCGCCCCCGCTGATCAACAGGCCTGGGTGCGTTCCCTTTAAGGACGCACCCAGGCCTGTTCTCTCTGCGCCCCCGTATTGAAGCGCACTGTTATAGATATTTTCCGGTTCTTTGCGTATGCTTCACGCCTCCTGGTACAGCTCCAGGATAGCGCCGTCCTTCCAGACGAAGGCCAGACGGTCGCCCTTGTCGTTGGCGTCCATGGGGCCGCAGATTACACCGTCGGCATCGTCGATGTATTTCTGTAGGTCGTCGACCTTATAGGCCACATGTGGATTGCGGTGCAGCACCTCAGGAAATGGCGTCCCCTCCTCAAACTTAAGGTACTCGATTTTGTAGTCATAGGCATCGACATTGCTGACCCAGAAGCCCGCGGCCTCGTTATGGACCATACCCGGCTTTTTGTTGGTGATAGGGATCCCGATGTGCATATACTCAGCAGACATAGCGCTTCCTCCCGTAATTTTAGAACAGTTTTGTTTTCTGCGTATTTTGTACGATACCAGCCTTGGAACAGAATAGTTATAAGGCTGAAAGACAGACAATATTTGCCCCGCCGGAGATGCAGCACATCACCATAAGGCACTTACCAGCGCCGGCTGAAGTATTGGGAACAAACGGGGCCTCTCGGGTTCTCTGTCAAAATCCAGGAGGCCACAGGCCCCAGTTTTACCTGCTGCTTTTTATCTCCTCATAGACCTCAAAGGCCTGTTTGGGCGAATATCCCTCGTGAACCACCTTGCCGATCGCCTGGGCCATACCCACAGGACAGTCGGACTGGAAGATGTTGCGGCCCATATCTACGCCGTGTGCACCGTCTCGGATGGCTTTGTAGGCCATATCCAACGCCTCCAGCTCAGGCAGTTTCTTACCGCCGGCTATCACGATGGGCACGGGACAGGCAGCGGCCACATGCTCAAAGCCCTCGCAGTAGTAGCTCTTCACGATGTTGGCGCCGTTTTCCGCCAGTACCCGGGTAGCCAGCAAAAAGAAGCGCTCCGTGCGTTCCATATCCTTGCCCACAGCGACCACCCCCAGGGTGGGGATTCCATAGCTTGTGGCGGCGTCTGCAGTGCGGCACAGCAGCTCCAGCGAACGGCTCTCGCCGGCCGCGCCGATAAAGGTCTGCACAGCGACACAGTCTGCGCCGGTGCGGATGGCATTCTCCATGTCGCAGGCGAAGCCGCCTCCGTTGGACATGTCATCATAAAGCACCGTGGAGTCATAGGTCACGCGCACACACTTCGCCACGCGGGCAGCAGGCGGGATACAGGAGCGGAAGATGCCCCGGGTTCCCATCAGCACATCCACGTGGGGAATGAGCGGCGGGATGACAAGGTCAATGCGCTCCAGGCCCGCTGTAGGTCCCATAATGTAGCCGTGGTCAAAGGCCAGCATCACCGTATTGCCAGACTTGGGGTTGAATATACGCGCCAGACGGCTCTTCATACCGAAGTCACAGTGGGAAGCGCCCTTGACGTAAAAGCCCTCCTGAACTGCAGGGACATCAATATAGTAGTCGTGGGCGGCCTTATTACCAATATTATCAGCCATGACTTACTCCTTGCTGTAGGCGGGCGTGTGGCAGGGGGTGTTCCACAGGCGCAGGGTCTCATCATCCCACTTGGCAATATTCATTTGGAAGCCTCCAGCCTCCTGCACGGTGAGAATCTCGCCCACCATGCTGGCCACAACCTCGACGCCCTTTTCCCGCAGGAATTCCACCGTATCCTTAAAGAGCACGAGCATCTCCATCATGGTTGTCGCGCCGCAGCCGTTAATCATAACAAAAACCTTGTCTCCAGATGCGAGTCCCAGCTTGGCGCTGAGCGCCCCGGCCACCGTCGCAACCGTGTCCTTAGAGGACATCATCGGCACGCGGACACCGCCTCCCTCTCCGTGCTGACCCGCGCCGATCTCCATCAAGTCGGTCTCGCCCAGGTCGCCGAAGGGCATACCATTCTGGGGATGGGTGGCATCGGTAGACTTTACGGTGACAGAGGCCATATTGTCCGCATAGCGCTGGGCGATTTCGGCCACCTCGTCCAGGCTCTTGCCCTCCCGCGCTGCTGCGGCGGCCACATGATAGAGCGCCACCGCGCCAGCAAGGCCCCGCTTGTTGTCCTCGCCGTTGGGGTCGTATTGGATCTCCTCGCCGGTGACAACCTGACGGAAGTTCAGCCCAGCCTTTGCCGCGAGCTTGACTGCCTGCTTACCGGCCAGCTGATCTCCGGCATAGTTGAGGGTCAACAGCAGCACACCGTGGCCCTTGTCGGCCAGCTTCATGGCCTCAAAAACTAGCTTCGCATTGGGCGCGGCAAAAATGTCACCCACAGCCTGTACGTCCAACATACCTTTGCCCACAAAGCCGGCTTGGGCGGGCTCATGCCCGGATCCGCCGTATGTAACTATGGTGACGCGATCGGCGTTTTCCAGATCCTTGCTGATAACAAGGTGTCCGTCAACCGTCAGGATATCGGGGTAGGCAAGACCGAGGCCGACGAGCTCCTCATCGGTGATGGTCTCCGGGGCGTTGATAAACTTCTTCATTTTCATCGTTCATACCACCTATTCAAAATTAAAGTGTGCCTATTCAGCCAAGCCTTTGAAGAAATATGCCATGGACACAGCGCCGGCGTCTGGGGTTCCTATCGTCTGTTCTCCGTAGCTCTTGGCCCGGCCGAACTTGGATACAAAGTTCTTCGAGTTCTCTGCTCCGGCGGCCGCTGCTTCGGCTGCGGCCACAAACAGGGCCACTTCGTCGCCCTCACACGCCGCAATCGCCTCTGTGGCGGGGATTAGAGCGTCCATCATCGTCTTGTCCCCAACCTTGGCGCCGGAAATGTCCTCCAGAGCCTCATATGCACCGGCAAACATGACCTTCAGCCCGGCGGCGTCAATCTCATCGCCCTCAGGCGCATTTTCCTGCATACCATCCAGCCAGGTGTTCCAGAGCGGCACAGCGCTGCCACCATTGAGCTCCATCACCGCCATCGCGGCGTCATCCAACATAGCCTGTATGCCGCCCTCGGCCTCCTCCACAGCACCAGAGATCGCCGAGGCAATCTTGCTCATGGTCAGACCGTGGTCGGCATCCCCGAAGCGAGCATCAATGTCACTGAGCTCCTGTTCGGCGTCGGCCACGGCTGCGCAGGCTCTTTGAAGTCTGCGCGCTAATTCAGCTTTGGTCACAGCTCATTCCTCCTCACGTTGTTACGTTTGTAACTTGAGATTAGCACAGTGAGTAACATTTGTCAATATTCGAAGTCAAAATCCACATGTTATACAAAGTTTAAAGAACAAATTTATAATAACAGCACAAAAAAATCCTTGGAGATATCCTGTATCTCCAAGGACAAGTTATATATGTTACTTATTTTCCAAAAGCGTCTCAATCACTTCTGAGCGCGCCACAATCTGCGTGAGAAAACCGGATTTAAGCGCACCGCGCACGGCTTTTGCACTGGTATTCGCCGAGCAGACGCCGATAATATTGGGGCAGCGTCTGAGCACTTCGACGGGTATCTGGATGGCAAAATCCTGATCCGACTGGATGACGTGGCCCTCCTCATTAAAATAATAGATCAGCATCCGGCCGCAGGCGTGCCGCTCCTGAAGCAGACTGCCATAGCGTACAAGCGAGGCGAAATCAGGACTGGAGGGGTAGTCGCCGATGTTGACAAGAGCGGTATCCAGCGTCTCCCACTGGCGGTAGATCTGGCGATACACCTCGGTGGAACAGAGCAGCTCTTTTTCCTCGAGACTGTCCGGCAGAGCTGGAAGGTAGAGAAAATGCGGCACCGCGCCCAGCTGCTGGGCCATGAGGCGTATATTCTCATTGGACTGATAGTTCCGGGCAGGTATGCTCGCGTTGCCCACAAGCGGACATATGTCCGTAACGCTGCTGTTCGTCTGGGGATTCTGCTCCAATAAACTGACAATTTGGCCGATCAGGTAGCCCCAGCCCACGCCCAGCCGCTTGGCGCCCAGCTGCTGCAGCAGCTGAACCGCGCCTTGAGACAGCTGACGGTTGATCTCGTCGCCGTCCCCAAGCTCCTCCACCAGGATTCCGCCTTGAATCGAGCTGATCCGCCTCAGACGGTCCAACAGCCTCTCCGACTTAGTCCCCGGGTCATGGATGGTGATCTCTACAATGCCTAAATCTCGCGCCTCCTTCAGAAGGCGGCTTACCATCGGGCGGGAGATATCCAGCTCCCGCGCTATGTCACTTTGCTTTTGATCCTCCAAATAGTAGCGGCGCGCTACATGGACCAGGCGCTTTCTCTTGTCCTGACTGATGCTCACAAAGCTATCCTCTCTTTAACCGCAGAATAGAATTCATGCGTGTCAATTCACTTAAGCAAAACCCTTGACATGCACATTTGTAACCTAAAATATATACACAGTATATATGAGGTGGCAAAAAAAAGCAAGCCAAAAGACGCCTCCACACCTGCGGGAGCAGGTCCTCATAGCGTGGACGGCACATATCCGAGAGGAAATAGTTTAGTTCAGGCACAATGCTTTCATGTCCTCACTGTTGTCCAGGGCAGAAATGGTACATAAAATGGGGTGCCCCCTTCAGGGAATCAGATCAATTTCGCATCCGAAGGTGTCTGTACCGGTTCCGGTTATTCTGTCTACGGTGTACCAGTCCGCCGTGCTGTTGTGGTCACCCAGATTCTCATACACCTGGATCGTGACACTGCCGTCGTCATTGGTCTGAGCGGCGGCAGACAGATTTCCGCTGTCCTGTGCACTGTTCTGTGCAATGTAATAGGTCAGCGCCATCTCTGCTAACTCCCGGTTACTGTAAAATTGAAAGCTGTCAGAGCCCTGGTCGGAGACATAGGTTAAAGTCTCCTCCATTCCGTCTGCCCAGCGCAGGGTGAGCCTCTCCCCCGCTCTGCGCACGGAGCAGGCGGAGACGTTGTCCTCCGCCCCCATGGAAAACACAGCCTCATTCCCGTCTGTTGTGTAAGAAAATCCCACACCGGTTCCGTTTTCCAAGCTGGCTGTGCGGCCGGCAGCGCCGTCCTCATCAAAAAAATAGTACTGTCCGGCGTCAGACAGCCAGGTGCCCGGCGTAAAAATGGGGGTCTCCTCAGGCAGGTTTGTCTGGAGCTCCGACAGGGAGGCACCTTCCGACGCAGATGGCTCCCCAAGTGCAGGGCCGCCAGAGCTCTGACCGCCGCAGGCAGCCAGCAGAAGGGAAAGAGCGGCAGCCAGACCCAGCAGGTCTATATATTGTTTTTTCATCATATTTCAATAGCTCACCTTTCTTGTGATCCAGGCTGATTCACTGGAGAAAATCGCTGTCCTCTCCCGTCTCAGCGGCAGATATATACCTGCGGCGTTCCCGCAATGATTCCCTGTTATAGCATCGGAGGGGCGCTGTGTCAACCGTCATAGAAAAAACGGCTGACCGCCTGGGGCGCTCAGCCGTTTTCTCGGGCCTTTTCACTGGGCCCCTCAGAACTGAAAGATGATCCCCACCACCGCGGCAAAGGCGATGTAGGCCACCGGGTGGAGCTTCTTCAGGGGCGTCCACTGCATCACCCCAAAGGCCCCCGCAGCCAGAAGCACTGTGGGC
>CALXGD010000097.1 GCA_944387745.1 uncultured Oscillospiraceae bacterium | reverse complement strand
CTAGAAGGGTTTTCACGTCCTCTTCCATCTGCCACTGGTAGTTTTTTGCCCGCTCCCCCACCCGGCTGCTCTCGGAGAACAAAACGCAGGTGTCCAGGGGCAGGTAGTCCACCGCCGTGGCCTCCTGGGGGTAGATCAGGGACAGATATCGGTCGGCGGCGGGGAAGGAGCGGCCCTCTCCCAGGGCGTCCCGGTCCTGCTGTAGGGTGGTGGCCAGTGCCTCGTTGTTTGCCTTTCGGGCCCTGGCTGCCAGCTTGTCCAGCTGTTCCAGCAGGGTGGGCAGCCCCCCGGGGGTAAGCTGGGGCAGGGTCTCCGCCGCCGGCAGGAGGACGGCCCGCTCCGTGTTCTCCGTGCGCCGCTGGGTAGCGGGGTCGAAGCTCCCCATGGTGTCCAGCTCGTCCCCCCAGAACTCCGCCCGCACCGGGGCGGCCATGCCGGGGGAGTACACGTCCAAAATGCCTCCCCG
Organism: uncultured Oscillospiraceae bacterium; assembly: GCA_944387745.1. Next base: position 10,122 of record CALXGD010000097.1, on the reverse strand, counting down.
CAGGGCGTACTGGCCAGGTCCCTCCACCTGGTCGCACCGGGCATAGCCGGCGGCGGATAGGGTCTCAGTGAGCTGGTTCAGGTCCACCGCCTGCCCTGCCTCTAGCACGGTGCAGGCGGAGGCAAGGACCTCCGGGGGCAGGGTGCGCTGCTGGAGGGCCTCCACCGTGGCTACTACGCAGGGAAGTTCTCCCCGGCTCAGCTTCCACAGGAGCTCCAGCCGCCGGTGCTCCCACTGACGGGAGACGGTGGCCACGTTGTGGAACACAAATCCACGGGCGGGGAGGACGGGGACATCCCACCCAGTCAGGGAGCGCAGGTCCGCCGCCATCCGGGCCGCCTCTCCTTCGTCGGCACACACCACCGCCACCGGGCGGCCCGTCTCCTTCCCCAGGGCGGCGGCGAAGTGGGCCCGGTGGACTGCCGCCAGGCCGGAGACGGCGGCCGGGGACTTTCCGTTCTCTAGAGCGGCGGTCAGCTCCCGGAATTCCGGTAGATTTTTTAAAGCAGAGCAGAGCAGTTCCACTCATCATCCCCCCTGATCTTGGAATACTTCATTCATATGGGAAACACAACGCGGCAATGCCCCCCGATCCAATGGACAGGGGGGTATTATTTCGGTTTTTATTCTATCCACTTCCGGAGCGCCCGTCAAGGCAAATCCCCTCCGGATGAACTGGAAAAGCCTAGCTTCTCTTTCGGCGCAGCCGCCGGAGGAGCTGTTCCTCTACCTGATCCCCGTACATCATCCCCAGGGCAAACAGCAGCAGGCCGCATAGCCCGATTGCCGCCATGCCCCACCAGGGCATGGAGAGGGAGGCGCCCCCCAAGGCGCTGGCCACCAGCAGGCCCCAGGGCCGGGCCAGCAGCACGATCCCGACGAAGCGGCGGAGGGGAATTTTCGTCAGTCCCGCCAGAATACACAGCACATCGTCGGGAAAAAAGGGAAACAAAAATGCCAGCAGCAGAAAAATATCTGTTTTGGAGTAGATGACCTCCTGATATTTCTTTGACATGCGGTTTCCAACCAGCCGGCACACTGTCTCCCTTCCGAGCCCCCGTGCCAGCAGAAAAACCAGGATGGAGCCCAGGGCTACAGCGGAAAATGTCATCAGGAAGGCGGGCCAGGTCCCAAAGAGCACTCCGCCTGCCAAAGCAGTCATATTGCTGGGAATGGGGGCCAGTACCACCGACAGCAGCTGGACAGCAAAAAAGCACAGGTGGGAATAAGGGGAGAACTGCTGGATATAGGCGCGCAGAGCCTCTTGAGAGGCGACGGCAGCAAAGAAGCCGCTGTGCCAGAGAAATAGTCCGCCGCCTGCGCACAGGAGAACGGATATCACCAGAAGTGCCGTCCGCCTGCTTCGGCTGTGCTCCACGTCGCTCCACCCCTCTCTGTATGTTTTTTATACCATATCATACTTTGATTAAAAAGTGGAGAAGAATTCCTTAAATTTTTAACAATTTCTCTTTTTCCGTCTCAAGCCCAATCTTTTCCACGAAACCTATAAAAAATCATCCGGAAAAGATTAAAATTTTATGAATATCACTCCGGTTGTTTTGACATTCCTTCACAAACAGAGTACAATGTATTATATCCTAGCCGCAGTCTGTCCCAAAGACAGCTATGTGGGAGCAAGCGGCCCCTGTGTGCGACTGCTCCCACGCAGTATGAGAAGGAGAAACGATATGAAATCAGGATTAAAACGAACGCTTGCCCTCGCTGTGGGACTGTGTACGCTGTCCCTCCCAGTCTCAGCAGCGACAACCGCCTTTTCCGATGTCCCCTCCACCTATTGGGGATACTCCTATATTACGGAGGCTGCCTCCAAGGGCCTGGTGTCTGGTATCGGCAACGGGAAGTACGGTCCGGAGGACACTCTGTCCAACTCCCAATTTATCACCATGGTATGCAATATGTTTTACTCCGACCTGGTGAAGGCCCAGGGGAGCTCCTCTGACTGGTGGCGCCCCTATATGAATGCGGCATATTCCGCCGGCCTGCTTCAGGGCACGACCGCCGGGCAGCTGTATGCGAGCAACGGGGGATGGACTGCCGATGCCGCCAACGGAGCTATCAGCCGCTATGACATGGCTCAGATCATCTACAACCTGTCAGAGGATCAGGGCTGGGAGGCTCCGGATTCTGTGAGCCTGGTGCTCAGCCAGCTGCTGATCCAGGACTACAGCTCGATTCCTACCAACTATCAGATGGCAGTGGCGGTGTGCTACGCCAAGGGCTTCCTCTCCGGGGACAACACAGGTAAGTTCAATGGCACCGCCATTTCCACCCGGGCCCAGGCCGCTGTGGTCCTGTGCAATCTGGATGAGGCGAAGTCGGAGATGACCGCCCCCACTTACACCAACACAACTCGTCTGACCAACGGCCTTGCCGCCACAGAGGTGAACGTGGCTGATTTGTTGGACGATCTGTGGGCCAGCTATCCCGATTATGATGTGTGGAACATGGACCTGACCTACACTTCCCAGCGGCTGGGTTCCGGCACAGGGGACAAGGCCTTCGTCTATATGCTCAGCGACAAGGTATTCGGCGCCATGTCTGTGCAGGAGATCGACGATCCGGCTGATCTGCGGGTGGGCGATGTAATCTCCCTGGACGATGGCAGCGAGTACGGTCTGGTCTATGAGGTGACCGACCGGGACTTTACCTACGTCTCCTGCGACAGCGACGGCTGGATCTTCTGGAAAAACGATATGGAGCTGGACGACCTGGGGCGGGACGACACCGTATATACCCGTTACCTGACCCTGCCGGAGGCTGACGACGTGCTGTCCAACGGCGACGAGGCCACGGACCGCAATGTGGAGCGCCTGTTGGAGGATCTCCAGGAGGACCGGGACTACCGGGAGGGCAGAAGCTGGGATCTGTCCGACGAATATGAGTCTGATGTTTTGGGCACGGCGGAGGGCACCCGCGGCTTTGCCTACTGTATCAGCGATGAAATTTTCGGTGATCTGGATTACCAGCGGATCGACGCCAATGAATATGAGGATGATGACCTGCGGGTGGGCGATGTGATCTATGACCGGTACGGCCACGGCCTTTACGGAGTGGTGGTGGAGGTCCGCAGCGGCTCCTACACCTATGTCAGCGTAGACGAGGACGACGAGGAGATCTACTGGGGCTTCATCGGCTACTACGAGGACCTGGATCTAGTCTATACCCGCTATCCGGAGGACTCGGACCGGGACAGCCAGCAGGAGGACGAGCTGGCCAACGGGGAAGAGGCGACGGTGAGAAACGTGACGCGGGCGCTGGAGGATCTACAAGAGGACCGGGACTTTGAGGACGGCGACTGGTGGGACTTAAACAAGAAGTATGACTCCGAAGTTTTTGGAGAATACGCCGGGCACCGGGGCTTTGCCTACCGGGTCAGCGATGAAATTTTCGGAGCCCTGGACTACACTGAGCTGGACGCCGACTATCCGGAGGAGATGCGGGTGGGCGATGTAATCCGGGATGGGAGTCTGTACGGCGTGGTGGTAACTGTGGACTACGACGACGAGACCTATACCTATGTCGCCCTGGACGTGGACGAGGAGGACGACGGCGAGGCCCCTGTGGAGTGGGATTTCTTTGGACGTTTTCGGGATGTGGAGCGGCTCTATACCCGCTATCCCGACTCTGACAGCAGGCAGGACGATGATGAGCTGACCAACGGCGAGAAGATTAACCCCGACAATGTGAGCGATCTGCTGGAAGAGGTTCTGGACAGCCGCTATGGCAGCTACTACGACGACTGGGAATGGGACATGGACTATTGGTATGACGACTCCGAGGTATTTCCAGAGGCTGACGGCAGAGAGGGCTTTGCCTATTTCATCAGCGACAAGATCTTCGGGGACCTGGACTGCGACGACGTACGGGATCCCGAGGACCTGGAGATCGGTGATGTCATCGAGGTAAACGGAGACTATGGAATTGTGGAAAAGGTGGAGAGCAACAAGTGCCGCTACTATACCTTAGATAAAAACGGGAACGTCTACATAGACACCACTTATTTTGACGATGACGACATAGATGATATGTTTACTCGCTATCCCTGATATGTGAATTTAGCTCCCAGAAAATAGCCAGGCGGCGGCCGCATCTGCGGCCGCCGCCTGGCTGATTTTTATGGTCACAAGCTGAGGTGTCTGCCTCCGCCGGCTCCGGTAATTTTCTCACAGGCCAAGAGACACTCCCTTGTCTCCACCGATGACCACCTTGTCGTAAGTTGCCATGGCCTCTTCGCTCATCTCCTGACCAATGCCCGGGCGGTCGGTCATGTAGTACTTGCCGTTGACTGGCATCCACTCATACTTCCCGGCCCGCTGGAACTTGGACTGGAAATTCCCGTTATGTACCTCGTGCATTACAAAGTTTGGAATTACAGTTTCCACCTGGAGAGCGGCCGCGGTGGCGATGGGTCCCCCGCAGGAGTGGAGCTGGACGCCGATGTCGTAGACATTGGCCATGTCGCAGATCTTCTTGCCCTCGGTGATTCCGCCCGTGTTGCACAAATCGGGCTGGGCAATGCTGATAGAGCGGTCCTCGAAGAACTGCCGGAAGCCCCAGCGGGTATAGCAGCGCTCCCCGGTAGCCAGAGGGATATTGCACTTATTCTTGATGTGGAGGAACAGCTTGGGGTTGGACGGCATGGTGGGCTCTTCATAGTACAAAATGCGATAGGGCTCCAGCGCATTCGCCAGATCCACCGCTGTATTGGCGTCCAATGTGGAGTGGATTTCAATGATAATGTCCAGATTCTCCCCGCCGGCCTCTCGGGCCGCGGCGATACGCTCCACCGCAATTTTCCGCAGATCCGCCGGATAGACGCCCTTTAGATCATCGCCGCGCTTCAGGTATGCGGTAGCAAAATTTTCAGGGGAGAGTCCGGCGAAGCAGGGGTCGATTTTCACTGCGGTATAGCCCTCGGACATGGAGTCCTTCACTGCGTCATAGTAGTCCTTTGGATCGTACAGCAGGACGGCCTTATCCTCCCTGGTCACCAGTGTTTTCCAGCCCGTCTGCAGCTGGGAGGCATAGGCCCGCAGAGATTCATTGGTTTTGCCGCCCAGGAGCTGGTACACCGGAAGGCCGAGGGCCTTCCCCTTGATATCCCAGCAGGCAATATCAATGGCGGCCATGGCCGCCGTTACAGTGACCCCGCCGTTCATGCCCCAGAAGGTGTGGCGGTGCAGGTGTTCATAAATTTTTTCCGTGTCAAAGGGGTTCATCCCGATGACCAGTTTCGCGAAATCCTGGCAGTTTCCCCACGCGGCAGTTTGACAGCAGCCATAGGACAGCCCGGCTTCTCCAAATCCGCTGATCCCCTCGTCCGTATTTACTTTAACTGTGATGAACGGGCCCTTGTAACACTCCACACTTGTAATTTTCATAGCTGATATCACTCTCCTAACGCAATGATTGATATTGGGGGACGGAATACACTACAGCAAAGAACAAAATACGCGGAAAAAGAAGAGACGCTGTCTACAGGCTATCCGACCCAAATACTGCCATCTCAAGCTTATCATTATGCTATCAAAAAATAGATAGCTTGTCAATTCGAACCAAAAGAATGAGATGATACGTGTATTTTATAATCAATCTATACGAATTTTCTTGCAGTGATATTCTTTGCGGGGCGGCCGATGGACAAGAACCCACGGGGGGTATCCCGCAGCGCCGCCTCCAGCCGCTCTGGCGTCCCGCCTCATGTATGTTCGGGGGGAGCGGCGCTGGGACAGGTGATTTCCACCAACTGCTCAAGCATATGATGGAGCAGCCGGACCTGCTGGGTGTCCGCGGCCCGGTAATAGACCTCCTTGCCCTCCCGCCGGCTGACAATCAGGCCGCCCGCTTTCAGCTGCCGCAAATGGTGGGAAACAGCCGGGCTGCTCATGTTTACCATAGAGGAGAGATTGATGACACACTCCTCACAGTGGCACAAAAGCCAAAAAATCCGGATACGGCTTCCATCCCCCAGCTGCTTGAAAATATCTGCTGCAATTTGGAATTCATCGGTGCTGGGCATGTGGTCCAGCCTTTTTTCCATGGCCTGTCCGTGGTCATGGGGCAGCGGTAGATATGACATAGCGGGATCTCCTCCTTTGAAGGATATCTTACCACATCTGGAGGAAATGGAAAAGTCTCTTCTTTGCTCAGTCCTGCTCCGGCCCCGCCTCATGTGTGTAGTCCAGCAGCTCAGGTGGCAGCAGAATTTCCAAAATGGAAGAAGCTTTTTCCCAAACAGAAATTTTTTCAGAAAGAGCTTGACTAATTCAGTTTTATCAGGTATGATAGGGACACGATTAAATAAATGCTTAATTGTTTAGACGAGACTGCCCGGCAGATCGGAATGAGCTTTTACATTGAAAGGAGCTTGGATATGAAAAAGACATATAAGATCGATGTGGATTGCGCCAACTGTGCCAACAAAATGGAGACGGCCGCCCAAAAGACGGAGGGGGTTCAGAGCTGTACCGTGAATTTTATGGCCCTTAAAATGGTCGTAGAGTTTGCAGAGGGCTATGACCCCAAAGCTGTGATGGAGCAGGTGAGAAAAAACTGCAAGAAGGTGGAGACGGACTGCGAGGTCTTTCTCTAAGGCTCAAGAGAAGAGGGCGCCCGCAATGGGCGCTTTTCTTCCCCGAAACGGATAAACAAATATTTAATTGTTTTTTGAGGTGGCTGTCATGGGTCGAAAGCAAAAGAGGATGTTGTTCCGGATTCTGGCTGCGGCAGCGCTGCTAATGATCCTGTCCTTCGCGCCGGTGTCGGGGTGGCCGCGGTTTATCTGCTACATGGTGCCCTATTTGGTGGTGGGCTATGATATTCTAATTAAAGCCGTCAAGGGGATCTTGAATCGGCAGGTGTTTGATGAGTGTTTTCTTATGGCTGTAGCGACGGTAGGGGCCATCGCGCTCGCCCTGTATGAGGACAGCGGCGATTACACCGAGGCCATTGCGGTGATGCTTTTCTATCAGATCGGCGAGTGGTTCCAGTCCTACGCGGTAGGGAAGAGCCGCCGGAATATCTCAGATCTGATGGACATTCGTCCAGACTATGCCAATGTGGAACGCGGAGGCAATTTGGAACAGGTGGATCCGGACGAGGTTGCCGTCGGCGATCTCATTGTGGTTCAACCTGGAGAAAAAGTGCCCATTGACGGCACCGTAGTAGAGGGGACATCTACCTTAAATACTGCCGCGCTTACCGGTGAATCGCTTCCCCGCCAAGTGCAGGTGGGAGACGAGATTATCAGCGGCTGCATCAATATGACCGGTTTGCTGAAGATTCAGACCACCAAGGAGTTTGGGGAATCCACGGTTTCCAAAATCCTGGACCTGGTGGAGAATGCTTCCTCCCGGAAGTCCAAATCTGAGGACTTCATCTCTAAATTTGCCCGGATTTACACCCCAGCAGTGTGCTTCGCCGCTCTGGCTCTGGCGCTTCTGCCGCCCCTGGTGCGGAGTTTGGGACTGGGGCTCTCTGCGGACTGGGGCACCTGGATATACCGGGCGCTGACCTTCCTGGTGATCTCCTGTCCCTGTGCCTTGGTCATCTCCATCCCCCTGTCCTTTTTTGCCGGCATCGGTGGGGCCAGCAAGGCGGGAGTTTTGGTAAAAGGCTCCAATTATTTGGAGACATTGTCTCGCACGAAGATTGTGGTGTTTGACAAAACCGGCACTCTGACCCAGGGGGTTTTTGAGGTCAACGGTATCCACCACAACGAGCTGGAAAATGAGAAGCTGCTGGAATACGCCGCCCTGGCAGAAAGCGCCTCCTCTCACCCCATCAGCAGAAGCCTTCAAACGGCCTACGGCAGGGAGCTGGACCGCAGCCGGGTGACGGAGATCCAAGAGATCAGCGGCAATGGTGTTACTGCTCTGGTGGACAGCCATGCCGTAGCTGTTGGCAACGACAAACTGATGGAGCGCCTGGGCGTCCAGGCGATTCCCTGCCACAGCGTAGGGACCATTGTCCACGTGGCCGTTGACGGCAAATATGCCGGTCATATTGTGATCTCTGATGTTGTGAAGCCCCACTCAAAAGAAGCCATTCGCGCTCTGAAGGCGGCGGGCATCCGCAAGACGGTGATGCTCACCGGCGATGGAGAAAAGGTGGCTGATCAAGTGGCCTCTACTCTGGGCCTGGATGAAGTTTACAGCGAGCTTCTGCCAGCAGATAAAGTGGAGAAGGTGGAGGCCCTGCTTCAAAGCAAGCCGGAGAAGGCAAAACTCGCCTTTGTGGGTGACGGCATTAATGATGCCCCGGTACTCCGCCGGGCGGATATCGGCATCGCTATGGGGGCAATGGGGTCTGATGCAGCGATTGAAGCTGCCGACGTGGTGCTTATGGATGACGATCCTCTAAAGATTTCTAAGGCCATTAAGATCTCCAGAAAGTGTCTGAGCATCGTCTATCAGAATATCGTCTTTGCCATTGGCGTAAAATTGATCTGCCTGCTGCTGGGCGCGCTTGGCATCGCCAACATGTGGCTGGCCATCTTTGCCGATGTGGGCGTGATGATTATTGCCATTCTCAACGCAATTCGGGCATTGTTTGTGAAAAACCTCTGATAAGAGACAGCTTGGGAATTTCTGAACTGCAATCCTCCTTTCCATTAAAACCACAGTGGGTTTTGTCCCGGCGTATTGCATTTTCCACCTATCTTGAGTATAATAAAGCCTGTTGTATCAGTTGTGCGGAAGATACAGTTTCCTTCCGCAGGCCAGAACAATATAAGGAGTGTTTGCAGGATGGGATGTACTAATATACCGGAGGGATATTCCCCTCTGCTCAGTATTTACGAGACACAGAAGGCCATTGGTCTGTTGAAGCGCCTGTTTGAGGACCGGCTCAGCGGCGCGCTTCGCCTTCACCGAGTATCGGCTCCCCTGTTTGTGGCGGCCTCCAGCGGCTTGAATGATGATCTGAATGGAGTGGAGCGGCCGGTATCGTTTGATATCCGCGGTGTGAAAGATACCGCCGTAGTGGTCCACTCCTTGGCAAAGTGGAAGCGTCTGGCGCTGAAGCGGTATCAATTTCATCCGGGAGAAGGGCTGTATACGGATATGAATGCCATTCGCCGGGACGAGGATCTGGACAACATCCACTCCGCCTATGTGGACCAATGGGACTGGGAGAAGATTATCACACCGGAGGACCGGAATGTGGAATATCTGAAGGATACCGTCCGCTCTATTGTGGGCGCACTGCGGGATACCCAGCAATTCCTGCGTTCTGTATTCCCACAGCTGTCGGTGCTGCCGGAAATTTCGGAAGAAATTGCATTCATCAGCACTCAGGAGCTGGAGAACCTCTACCCCAACCTGACTCCGAAGGAGCGGGAGAATACCTTTTTAAAAGACCACCCCGTCACATTTCTGATGGGGATAGGCGGAAAGCTGAAGTCCGGTAAGCCCCACGACGGCCGAGCTCCTGACTATGATGACTGGAGCTTAAACGGAGATATCCTCTGCTGGGACAGCATCAATCAGCAGGCCTTTGAGATTTCCTCCATGGGAATCCGAGTCAGCCCGGAAGCTCTGGACCGTCAGTTGACGCTGGCTGGCTGTGATGAGCGGCGCAAACTGCCCTTCCATCAGATGCTTTTGTCCGGACAGCTTCCCTTGACGATGGGCGGCGGGATTGGACAATCCCGAGTTTCTATGCTTCTGCTGGGAAAAGCTCATATCGGAGAGGTGCAGGTCTCCCTTTGGGATGACAATACCTTGGCTGCAGCCGATGAGACTGGAGTTGTTTTGCTGTAAGGAGCGAGCTGGCAGCTTTTTCTATTGTTCGCTTACCTGTTTGAACTGAAATTTTTCTCTGCGGTCTTATCTCTGGGGAATAGGACTGCAGAGAAAACCAGAAATTTGCCGCTCAGTTTAAGCGTTTGAAAACATGGTTAAAATTCTTTTCAAACCATCTTGACAGAGAAGGGGCTCTGTGCTAAACTAATATAGCGCTCAGTTGAGACCAACGCCACCCTTTGCCGGAGTGGCGGAATTGGCAGACGCCCGGGACTTAAAATCCCGTGGGAGCAATCCCGTGCCGGTTCGATCCCGGTCTCCGGCACCATATCGCGGGATAGAGCAGTTGGTAGCTCGT
>CALXGD010000096.1 GCA_944387745.1 uncultured Oscillospiraceae bacterium | reverse complement strand
AGACCTACGGCACCACCTTCACCATCACCCTCACCCCCAACGCCGCCCACACCCTCTCCCTGCTCCGGGAGCTGGGGGCTCTGGACGACACCCATGTGATCCCCACCTACAGGGAGTATCAGGAGGGCGTGGAGGAATATTACGACACCTACCACAATGCCGATGGCGGCGTCCCGGCGGACATCGTCTATGACGACCTCCACGGGGGCGGCCCCACCGGGGAAGCCAGCCCCCTTCCATGAGCAGTACTCTCAATGTAGTAAAAAATATGGGCCTGCGGACGGAGAAGATCCGTCCGCAGGCCTTGTTTTTTTAAGGTATTCCGCTCTACTGCAGTTGTCTGCCCCTTCGAGCACAGAGATATCGGGAAACGGTGAGCGCGCGGGGGAGGAATCATCAACATTGGGCGTTTGGGAAAATTCAAGCCGGATTTTCCGGGAGGTACATGAGCTGCTCCGAGGAGGTGTACAGAGCCACCCCCCAGAACTGGCGCACCAGGGTCAGCTGAGCGCCCCGCTCCTCCGCAATGCGCATGGAGTCCTCCAGCTCGGCGTCCCGAATCAGATAGACCGCCCGGTCGTTGTCCTCTGGTTCGTACAGATCCTGGGCATTGATATACCCCAGGACCTGATAGGGGCTCCCATACCAGGCGCCGCTGGTCACTTTCCCGTCGGTGTAGCCGGCCACCATATTGGCAAAATCCCAGCGGCCATAGAGCAGCTCAAAGTCCTGGTTCATCAGCTCGCAGGCCACCTGATACCAGACGTTGATGGGCTTAAGGAGGGAGGTGCGCATGTTGGAGACATAGCTGCCATACAGGTTGAACAGTGCCAGGACGCACAGAGCAGCGGCCACCGCCCGTTTTCCCCAGCTCCAGGAGAGACGCTTCAAAAGGGAGACCACGGACAGGCTGATCAGCACATACCACATAAACAGATAGACAGAGCGCAGCTCAATGCTCAGCACCAGGCTGCTGGAGAGCACAGCCAGCAGACTCAGCACACACAGAGCGGTCAGCACGTCCAGGGGGGCGACAGCCTTGGCGGCCTCCCGGTGTCGGACCCACTGATACCCAGCGACGGCCAGGTTCAGCACCGTCACGGCAATGGTTCCAAAGCAGAATAGGAGCATGAACCAGGTGGGGCCGTAGTTGTCCAAGTAGCTGAGGCCGGTAATCTGTCCGACGGCCAGGACAATGTTTTCCAGGTGTCGGGAGAACTGGTCCGGAGAGACGAGCTCCACAGAGCCATAAATGGTGGAAGAGGGCACGTCCAGCGCTCGAATGGCCAGCAGACCCGCCAGATTTGCTGCTACGGCGCCCAGGGCACGGACAGTGGGCTTCCAGCTGCGAGAGATTTGTCCCGGCAGAAGAAACATGCCCAGAATCCGCAGGACTTCAAACGCCAGCAGGGGCAGCGCCATGATGCAGGTCTGTCGCAGACTCTGCATCCCGGTGGCGAAGCTGAGTACCAAGCCCAGCAGAAAACCGGGACACAGCAGTCTTTTTTTGCAGAAGAGTCCGTGGAGGTAATCTCCCCACACCACGAAGATGGTCAGCAGGTAACAGGCGTAGTAGCTGGCCATGACAAAGAGCAGCTGGGCCTCCAGCTTGCAGTACAGATCCATGGACAGAGCGGCTGCCACCAGCGCCACTGCCGCCGCCAGAATCTGGCCAAAGCTGAGGAAGGGGTGCAGCATCCACCACAGCGCCAACAGCAGAAAAGCGGTCATGGCTGTGGTGGCCAGGGCCATGGCAAAATTCATGCTCCCGGTCAGACCGTAGAAGAGAGCGGCCAGTACAGGGGTGGCAATCACATAATACTGGTTGCCAAAGACCCATCCCTCGGGAAACAGGGTCTTTTGCTCCCACATATACTGGGCCACCAGCGTGTCGCCATAGGTGTCCGCCCCCATGAACCAGGGCAGACCGATGAAGTTAATGACAGCAAAGACAGACAAATACCCAACCAGAAGAAGGAAAAGGGCGGTGACCCACAGGGTTTTCTCATGGGCGAGCAGCTTTTCCATGGCTCAGTTCACTCCTCGAAACAGGTAAAATTGCAAAATAGCCCCATAGACGGAGATACGGAAAGGACGAAGGGCGGCAGCTTGGGGATGTGTTTCCCTCCGGCGGTGCAGAAAGGGGTCAGCCGTTGAACTGGCTCATGGCCCGCTCTGGTCCCTCACGCAGAAGGCACTCCACCGCATCAGCAGCCCGCTTCACCGCCGCGTCCATCGTCTTTTTGTCCTCACCTTGAAATTTTCCCAGAACCCAGTCGGCCAGGTCATAGTCCGGGTGAGGCTTTTGACCAACTCCCACCCGCAGGCGGGGGAACTGATCGGTGCCCAGATGTTGGATAATGCTTTTCAGGCCGTTGTGCCCTCCAGCGGAGCCTTTTAGGCGGATGCGCAGTTTTCCGGGGTCCAGAGCGGTGTCGTCGGAGATGACCAAAATGCGCTCCGGGGGAATTTTATAAAAATCCGCCGCCGGGCGCACCGCCTCCCCGGACAGGTTCATATACGTCACTGGCTTCATCACCAGCGCCTTCTCTCCAGCGATGGTAAGCAGATTGGTGAGGGCCTTGAATCTCAGCCTCTGGATGGGGGCGCTCTGCCGCTCCGCCAGCTCGTCCACCACCAGAAAGCCCACGTTGTGGCGGGTGTTTTCGTACTTCTCCCCCGGATTGCCCAGGCCCACAATAAGCCAAGCTGCGCCGTTCGTTTTTGTTGAGAAAAACATAGAGTTTCTCCTTCTGTTGTGAAAAATGATCCCATAGCTGCCCTTAAAGAGCGGATACATCCCCGGATTTTGTATCCGCAAGATAGGGGCGGGCACACAGGTCCGGCCCTACGGCGAGTTTCAAAATTCCGGCCGTCGCGGCGCGCCCGGGGCAGCCGAGGGCTGCCCCTGACAAATCCCTATTATGAGAACAGCCGGGAGACAGAGGTCTCCTCGTAGATATGGCTGATGGCCTCTGCAAACAGGTGGGCCACAGAGATGTACCGAATTTTGTCGCATTTCATGCCGGGACGGGGCGGAATGGTGTTTAGGAAAACGACCTCCTCCAGTACGCTGTCATTGATACGCTGGATAGCGGGGCCGGAGAGCAGGCCGTGGGTGGCGCAGGCGGTGACGCTCTTGGCCTTGCCAATGTCCACCAGGGCCTTGGCCGCGTGGCAAAGGGAGCCGCCGGTGTCCACCATATCGTCCAAAAGGATCACATGCTTGCCGGTGACGTCGCCGATGATGTTCATTACCTCGGAGGAGTTGGCCTTTTGGCGGCGCTTGTCCACGATAGCCAGAGGCATCCCCAGCTTCTGGGCAAAGGCCCGGGCCCGGGCCACAGAGCCTACGTCGGGGGAGACCACCATGGTCTCGTCCTGAATAGCGGCGTACTTGCGGAAGAACTCATTGACAAAGATAGGGGAGCCCAGCAGATTGTCCACCGGAATATCGAAGAAGCCCTGGATCTGGTTGGCGTGGAGGTCCATGGTCAGCACCCGGTCCGCACCGGCGCGGGTGATCAGGTTGGCTACCAGTTTGGCGGAGATGGGATCACGAGGCTTGGTCTTGCGGTCCTGGCGGGCATAGCCGAAATAGGGGATCACAGCGGTGATCCGGCCGGCGGAGGCCCGCCGCAGGGCGTCGATCATAATGAGCAGCTCCATCAGTGCGTCGTTGACGGAGTGGGAGATCCCGTCCTTTTCAAAGGGGCAGGTGGACTGTACCACAAACACGTCAGAGCCGCGGACAGTCTCATAGATGGACGCGAAGTTCTCTCCGTCAGCAAAGGAGCCCACCTCTGAGTTGCCCAGAGGAACGCCTAATTCCTGACAGATGCCTTTGGCCAGCTCCGGGTTGGAGTTGCCGGTAAAGATTTTGATGCTTTTCCCGTGTGTGATCATACTCAACTTCCTTCCATAGTGGTGAGGGCGGCCGGTGTGCGCCGGACTCCCCCCCGAGTCCTTCGTTTCTTGATGCAGATGCTATGAAAACCGAATTGGATACACAGATGAAGAGAGGGGAGTCATACGGAGTCCTTTTTGCTCCGATGGGCGGCGGCCCAGCCGGGCTTGTCCACCTGCCGCGCCCGGGCAATGGCCAGGGCGTCGGGCTCCACATCCTGAGTAATAGTGGAGCCGGCTGCGGTATAGGCCCCGTCCCCAATATGGACCGGAGAGACCAGGTTGGTGTTGCAGCCGATGAAGCAGTGGTCCCCAATGGTAGAGCGATATTTCCGGTTGCCGTCGTAGTTCACCAGCACAGTACCGCAGCCAAAGTTCACCTGCCGCCCCACGTCTGCGTCCCCCACATAGGTGAGGTGGGAGATCTTTGTCTCCGCGCCGATGGTGGAATTCTTCAGCTCCACAAAGTCCCCCACCTTCACGCCCGCCCCCACATGGCAGTTGGGCCGGATGTAAGCGAAGGGGCCCACATGGGCGCCGGAGTCGATGATGCTCTCATTGCACTGGGAGGAGTTGATGGTCACGTTGTCTCCCACAGTGCAATCCACCAGCATGGTGTTGGGCCCGATTTCGCAGTTGCTCCCAATTATAGTTTTACCCCGTAAAATGGTCCCTGGAAGCAGCAGGGTTCCTGCACCCACCTCTACGCTCTCCTCAACATAGACAGTGGAGGGATCCATCATCTTCACGCCTATATTCAGCAGAGCCTGACGCTTTGCGGAAAAATCATCCATATGTTTGGCGACCTCCTGAAAATACACAGAGAGGGGCCGGGGCCTCGCTCCGATTTCTCATACCATTATAGCATATTAACAGGGAAATTTTGAGTGGACAAGAAAAATTTTTTAAAATAGATTATTTCCCAGTATTTTTGTGCAATATTGCCCAAAGAATCGAGAACCGCCGCCTCAGTTGTCCTGAGACGGCGGTCACTTGTCCGTCAGCAGGGAGCGGGGACAGGCTCCTCCAAAAGGGGCTGCACTCCCATCTGCTCCCGCAGACGGCCGGGGTGATAGATGTGGGCCAGCTCTAGGCCGGCGCAAAGGGTGTCCACCAGGTCCACCAGCCAGGCCTCCCGAGAGCGGGGGAGCTGGCCGCCTAAGGGCCACATGTGGGACAGAATGATGTTCTTCTCCTTGTCGGAGAGGGCGGTGAGCCCTGCCGCGTTTCGGGCAGCTGCCCGGGGGTGGTCGAAGCACTGCCAGCCGGGGTGGGCGGACTTGTCCTTGGAGTTGTACAGGTACAAATCGTGGAGCAGTCCGCCGCGGGCGGCGGCAGTTTCGTCCCAGCCGAATTTCCGGGCAAAGCGATAAGACCAATAGGCCACAAATAGGGAGTGGTCCAAGGTGCTGATCCGGCCATGGTGTTGCCACCGGCCCATGCTGCGCACCTGGTCTGAGCCCAGCAGCTCCCGCGTGGTTCGGCAGAACTCAGCAAGATAGTGGTTCAATGGAATCAGTCCTTTCTGCAGCAAATACATGGGTGGATTAGGAACTATACACAGCTCTGGGGCGCAGGCCCCGGGAAACTGGTATCAAAAGAAAACAGGCATCCCGGCCGGAACGTCCGGATACACCCATTATAGAATGGATGTACGGGACTGTCAGCAGGAAAAATGCGGAAAACAGAGCTAGACATAGGCAATGGGAGCGCAGAGACACTTTGACGTTATCAGCGCACCTGGCCGTTGCCTCGGACGATATACTTGTAGGTACACAGCTCCTGCAGGCCCATGGGTCCCCGGGCGTGGAGCTTCTGGGTGGAGATGCCCATCTCGCACCCCAGGCCGAACTCGCCCCCGTCAGTGAAGCGGGTGGAGGCGTTCCAGTACACCGCGGCGGAGTCCACCTGGGCCAGAAACCTCTTTGCCGTCCCCTCATCCGTCGTGACGATGGCGTCGGAGTGGCCGGTGGAGTGGATGGCGATGTGGGCGATGGCCGCGTCCACGCCGTCCACCACGGCCACCGCCAGCTTGTAGTCCAAGAACTCCCGGTCGAAGTCGTCTGGACCGGCGGGGGTTCCGGGGATAATCCGGGCGGCCTCCCCGTCCAGATGCAGTTCCACCGGTTTTTTCCCCTGGGCAGTGCGGTCCTCCGTCAGGTGTTTTTGCAGCTTGGGTAGGAAGATTTCTGCAATCGCCCGGTCCACCAGGCACACCTCGGCGGCGTTGCACACCGAGGGGCGGGAGCACTTGGCGTTTTCGAGGATATTCAGGGCCATATCCTGATCGGCGGCCCTGTCCACGTAGATGTGGCAGACGCCGGTGCCCGTCTCAATCACCGGGACGGAGGCGTTATCCACGCAGGCCCGGATCAGCCCCGCTCCCCCTCTGGGGATGAGCAGGTCCACATAGCCCACGGCGGTCATCAGCTGGTTGGCGGAGGCCCGGCTGGTGTCCTCCACCAGCTGTAGGGCGTCCTCCGGCAGGCCGGCGGCAGATAGCCCCTCCTTCAGGGCGGCCACGATAGCGGCGGCGGAGCGGTGGGCTTCCTTGCCCCCCCGCAGGACGCAGGCGGACCCCGCCTTTAGGGCCAGGGCGGCGGCGTCGCTGGTGACGTTGGGGCGGCTCTCATAGATGATGGCGATGACCCCCATAGGGGCGGCTGTCTTTTCAATGACAAGGCCGTTGGGGCGCTCTACTCGACTGAGAACGGCCCCCACCGGGTCGGAAAGCTCCGCCACCTCCCGGATGCCCTTTGCCATGCCGGCGACCCGGTCGGGATTCAGGGCCAGCCGGTCCAGCATCACCTCGGAGATATGTCCCTTGGCGGACTCCAGGTCCTGGGCATTGGCGGCGAGAATGTCGGCCTCATGGGCTTGCAGGGCATCTGCCATAGCCAGCAGCGCCCGGTTTTTGGTCTCTGTATCCGCCAGGGCCATAGCGGTCTTGGCCTCCCTGGCTTTTTGGAGCAGCTCTTGTGTGGTCATGGGCGGTGTGCCACCTTTCTCATTTGAATTTGTGGGATATTGGGCGGGTTACTGTAGGGACGGCCCGGTCCCCTCCCTTGTTGCGGGGGAGGCCGATGCCCCGTCAGGGGGAACTGGCCAAGAGCCAAAGAGGGTAGAGGGCCACCCCTACTTTTTCCCCACAAACCGGGTTCCAACAGCCTTACCCTCCACAATGTCATAGAGAATTTCTGGGTGCTCTCCGTTGGTAATAATCATGTCACAGCCTGCAGCAGTGACCATTTTGGCGGCCCGCAGCTTAGTGGCCATGCCGCCGGTGGCCAGGCCGGAGCCCACGCCGCCAGCCAGGGCCTCGATCTCCGGGGTGACCTCCTTCACCAGGGGAATGAGTTTGGCCTCCGGGTCCTTTCGAGGATCGGCGGTATAAAGACCGTCGATGTCGCTGAGCTGGACCAGCAGCTCCGCCTTGGCGCAGCAGGCCACAATACCGCCCAGAGTGTCGTTGTCCCCCACCTTGATCTCAGCGGTGGCCACGGTGTCGTTTTCGTTGATGATGGGCAGGGCCCCCAGCTCCAGCAGACGCTCCAGAGTGTTTTCGAAATTTTGCCGCCGATCAGGGTCCTCCACGTCCTCGCCAGTGAGGAGAATTTGAGCCACAGTGTGGTTGTACTGCAGAAACAGGCGGTCATAGGTATACATGAGCTCGCACTGACCCACAGCGGCAGCGGCCTGTTTGGTGGGCATATCGCTGGGCTTGCCAGGGAGGTTCAGCTTGCCTACCCCCATGCCGATGGCGCCGGAGGAGACGAAGATGATCTCGTGACCGGCATTTTTCAGATCGCTCAATATTTTAACCAGGTCCTCCACGTGGCGGATATTCATGCGCCCGGTGGCGTGAGCCAAATTGGAGGTGCCCACTTTCACTACCATTCTCATATTTGGAAAACCCCTTTCGGATTGTTCAAAAATTTTCTGGCTGGGAGGGCCTCACTTACCCAGGGAGACCGTCTTGTCATAGGCGGCGATCACCGCCTCCATGGCGGCAGAGCGGAACCCCTTGGACTCCAAGGTCCGCACCCCCTGGATGGTGGTGCCCCCGGGGGAGCAAACCCCGTCCTTGAGGACACCCGGGTGGGAGCTGGTCTCCCGCATGAGGCGGGCGGTGCCCTCCACCATCTGGGCGGCGTAGGCCAGGGCCTTTGCACGGGGCAGGCCGCAGGCCACCCCCCCGTCGGCCAGGGCCTCGATGAACAGGGCGCAGAAGGCGGGGCCACAGCCGGACACGGCACTGGCGGCGTTGAGCTGGCCCGGCTCGATCCGGTCCACCAGTCCGGCGGGGGCAAGGAGCGCCTGGAAGGCGTCCAGCTCCGCCTCCGTAACGCCCAGGCCGTAGTACTCCACCACCCCGGCCCCCACAGCCACGGGGGTGTTGGGCATGAGGCAGATCACTGGGTACTCCCCCCCGGCCATCTCCCGGATTTTTCCGGCATCCAGGCCGGCGGCCATGGAGGCCAGCACGAACCGGTCCCTCCGGGCGGCCAGGATAGGGGCAATCTTCTCCAGCATCCCGGCCATCATCTGGGGCTTCACCCCCAGGAAAATCAGGGCGCAGGTCCGGGCGACAGCCTCATTCTCTGCGACCTCCGCCCCCAGCTCCGCCGCCAGAGCCTCTGCCTTGGCGGGGGGGCGGTTGGCCAGCAGCATCGGCACCTCCGGCGCGCCCGTGCGCACGGCCCGGGCCAGAGCGGAGCCCATAGCACCGGTGCCAATCAATCCAATGGAATCAAACATGCGCGGTCCTCCTTCTGTTCCCAGGGAACAGGCTTTTCTACGTATTTATCATAACACAGATTGGAGGAGATGGAAAGGGCAAGCCGCAAATTTTACGGCGATTTGAGGACAGAAAAAGGGGGCGGCCGCAGGCCGCCCCCTACACAGCATTTCTAAAAACCAAGCAGGAATGGGACTTCTCCCGGCCGCCTCCGGCATAGGAGCGCCCCTAACGCCGGACCTCCGCGTGGAGCAGAGACCACATCCCCCACACGAAACCAATCCCCAGCAGCAGGAGCAGCCCCAGGGGAAGCCAGGTCAAAAAGGAGTCGTATGCCCCGTCCTCCAGGATGTTCCGGCCCAGGATAGCCGCCCATATAGGGAGCCAGATTACCAAAGCCAAGCTTCCTCCGAACCGCCGGCAAAAGGCTCCCACCACGAAACCAAGGAGGGAACTCCCTAGGAGGATGATAGGGTCCATCCAGAGAGGCAGAGAGAAGTCCTCGATCCGCAGCACCCCAGTGTCAAAGATGGGCTGCCACAGGTTGCCGCCGCCGGGGGCTTCCTCCATTAAAACCGCGCCGGGCCGCCCTGCCAGAAGGGCCCACAGCTGGGTAAAGACGAACCGCTCCAGAAGAATCAGGGCGGCGCAGAACAGGCCCGCCAGCGCCAGCTGGAACAGGGCCAGCTTCAACACCGTTCCCACCATCTCCCGGCGGGTGCGGCCCATACGCACCCCGTCCTCAAAGGCGCCGGTGACGTTCTGGATTCCCAGGAACACCAGACAGAAGCCCAGCGCCGGCGGGAATATCGCGCCGGTGAAGAGCACCGACTCCTCCGGCCGGAGGAAAACCATCACGGCACAGATGATGGCCTGGAGGACCAGAAATATCCCGAGGATCGCCTTGCCAAGCAGCATCGTCTCCTGCTCCCGCAGGAAAAACAGAATTTTCAGGGTTTTCATATCTGTCACCTCACCGTCAGGCGGGAGAGCAGTCCACACAGAACCGCCTCCCCAAGCATCAGCAGCAACCCGAGCCCCACCGGAACCGGCCAGGGAGGCGTTCTCCAGACGGCCCCAGAGCCGGGAGCCAGCAGCATCTGGAACACGGCCAGAGCAAAGGAAAACAAAAAGAGCAGGGCCATAACCCCGGCGGTCAAATAGCGGCTGCGGAGCAGCAGAAGCCCTCCCCCGGTCCCCAGTACCACCATGGTGAAGCAAATGGCCAGATAGCCCGCCAGGGTGGGCAGGGAGGCCAGGGGCCAGAAGTCCGGGGCGCTCCGGCCCAGCAGGACGGCAAATCCTCCCACCGCCCCGCACAGAAGGAGACTCAGGGCGCTCAGAGCCGCCCCGCACAGCTGGACCGCCCAGAACAGGGTCCTTCGCCGCACCCCCAAAGTCAGAGCCGTGGGGCAGCCCCCGGAACCCAGGGACATGGAAAACAGGAGCAGCATCAGCTCCGGCATGGCGGGAAAGCCCTGATAATAGCTGCGGAAAAAGCTGTCCTCTACCCCCAGCAGGGGAATGGCCAGGGTCGCCGCTGTCAGCCCCACCATGACGGCCAGATTGACGCCCATAAAATACAGCAGCACGCGGGCGGTATGCAGAATTTTCGTCATATGCTCTCACCCCACAGTCAGACGGGAGACCAGGTGGTAGATGCTCAGCTCCCCAACCGCCCCCAGCGCCGCCAGCCCCAGGGGGATGAGCCAGGGCAGGTCGCCCCACAGCTCCAGCCTCCCGCCAGCATAGAGCCGCGGGGGGAAGTAGGCAGCCATGGCGAACCCCACCAGCAGGCAGAACAGGGCAATCGCCGCCCCCCGGTGGTCCTGGGCCAGCAGTCCGGCCAGCATTCCCAGCGCCGACAGCACGAAGGCGGCCCCCAGCAGGTAGAGCAGGACAGCGGGATTCAGGGGCAGGGCGGGCCAGCCTAAAGCTCCAGTGATCCCATTGACGGCGGCGGACAGCAGTGTGACCCATAGGGCGCAGAGGAGGGCGCAGCCCTGGAGGCCCCAAAAGATGTCCTTCCGCCGCCCTCCCAGGGACAAAGCGTCCCTGGCCCCGCTGGTCCCCGGGAGTAGGGACACAAATGCCCCGCAGATAAACAGAAGCATGGTGACACTCTCCCCGTAGTGGGTGTTCTCACCCAAGCCGGCGAGCTCATAGAACAGGGCTAAGCCAGGGCACAGGCCCAGAAAGGAGAGGGAGTAGCGCTTGGTTGTGTACAGCAGATACCGGGCGGAGGGGGTCATGGTAGTCACCTCAGTTCTTGATTGGGACGGTCAAATTTGTACATGTGCCACGGGGCGTGCCCCCTCAGCCGGCTTTGCCGGCAGCTCCCCTGTGGGTGAGACAAATGAGTCTCAAGGGCGGCTTTTACTATACATCCCCGTGTCCACACAGGGCCACAAAGACGGCCTGGAGATCCAGCCGCTCCACATCCACGTCAAAATGCTCCAGCGCGGCCAGCGGGGCCGCTCCGCCCCGGACCACAGCCCTCCGGCGGCGGCCCAGGTCCTCGACCTGGAGGACGGAGAGGGCTTGGCAGGCCGCCTCCACCTGGTCCATCCGGCCGGAGACGGCCCGGAATTCCTCCAAAAGCTCGTCCGTCTGGGCGTTTTCTACGATACGCCCCCGGTCCAAAAACAGTACCCGCTCAAAGACGGAGGCGGCCTCCTGGATGATGTGGGTGGAGATCACAAAGGTCCGGCCCGTCTGGGCGAAGTCGTCCAGCAGCAGGCGGTAGAATTTCTCCCGCATCACCACGTCCAGGCCCGCTGTGGGTTCGTCCAGGAAAGTTATGTCCGCCCCGCTGGCCAGGGCCAACAGAATCGTCACCATGGACATCTCCCCCTTGGACAGGCGGGAAATTTTCTGGCTGCTGTCCAGCTGAAACGCGTCCAGAAGTCTCTGGGCGTAGGCCTCGTCCCAGTTGGGGTAGAAGAAGGAGGCGGCCCGCAGATAGTACTTCACCCGCATGTTCATCCGGTCCGTCACCAGGGCGGAGGAAAATTCTCGGGAGAAGCACAGGTGGTCCAGGGCGGCCTGGTTCTCCCACACCGGCTCGCCCCCATAGGTGACGCTCCCGCTGTCCCAGGTGTTCTGCGCGGTGAGGATGGACAACAGGGTGGTCTTGCCCGCCCCATTCCGCCCCACCAGGCCGTAGATTTTTCCCGGCTCCAGTTCCAGGTCCAGCTCCTCCAACACCCGCTTTTTCCCGTAGGACTTGCACAGCCCCTGGGCGCGTAATACTCCGGTCTCCATGGGTTAATCTCCTTTCTCTCCGGCCCGCTTCACCATGGCCAGCAGCTCTTCCTCCGTCAGCCCCAGGGAGTTCCCCTCCTGCACCAGGGGCTTCACATACCGCTCATAGAAGGCGGCCCGGCGCTTCTCCCGCACCCGCTCCGCCGCGCCGGGGGCGACAAACATCCCCAGGCCCCGGCGCTTGTACAAAATGCCCTCTGCCACCAGGAGGTTGAGCCCCTTCCCGGCGGTGGCCGGGTTGATGCGGTAGGCCCGGGAGAGTTCATTGGTGCTGGGCACCTGCTCCTCCTCTTGGTAGACCCCCCGGAGAATATCGTCTTCGATTGTCTGGGCGATCTGCTGATAGATCAGCGCGCCCCCTTCCAGGGGTTCCTGCATACCTTCCCCTCCTGGTTTACTAGTTCATTACTTGTGTAATGAACTATATCACATGGGACGAAAAATGTCAAGAGCTGTGAGAGATCGGGAACGGAAGGTTGGTTGACAAACTGCGGGCTCTCCACTACAATCTGAAAGGAGACAGGACCCGTCTCCCGGACGGACGAAACGGGAGTGCGAAACCAACTGTGCCGCGATGAAAAGACTGGCACGGAATTGTCGTTTTATGCCGCTCCAGCCTCTTTGGAGCGGCATTTTCGGTATTGTGGGAGAGAACAGAGCAGACTAAGGTGGAGTTTTTATGGGAAGCGGGATCATCAGGGGCCCTGTTTCCAAGCTTTTGTGGTATACTGGGCTGGAGAACGCAGAATTCACTGTCTCCCAACCCAGAGAGGAGAGGGAGAAGAAAATGAGAGGAAATCAGGTTCTGCTGGTCGTGAGTTTTGGCGCAGCGAATGAACAGGCCAGAAAAGAAGAGATTGGTGGCGTAGAAGCTGCGCTGCGCCGCCGCTGCCCTGAGTTGCCATTTGTCCGGGCGTACACCAGCCCCACAATCCGAAAAATATTGGCACGGCAGGGGATCCTGGTGCCCAGTCTGGAGGAAGCACTGCAGCAGCAGGCCGATTTGGGATCGGAACAGGTCTGTCTGCTGCCTACCCACATGGTGCCCGGCTATGAGTATGATGCCATCCGGGAGGCGGCGAATCGGTTTCGCCCGCAGTTTCAGAAGCTGCGTCTGGCCCCACCGCTCATGGGGGATACCACTATGCTCCGGGCGCTGGCTGAGGTGCTGATGGAGCGCTGGCCCAGGTCAACTGGCCAGGCGGTCCTCCTAATCGGTCATGGCACCACACACCCCGGGAACCTAGTTTATCCGGCTCTCCAGGGGATGTTCCACCTGGCGGGCCGGGAGGACCTTTTTGTGGGGACTGTGGAGGGGTGGCCCGGTCCGGCGGCCCTGATGCCCGCCCTTCGGGGCAGAGAGGTGGAGCGGATTCAGATGGTTCCCCTGCTCCTGACAGCCGGGACCCATGTGCGGGAGGATATAGCCGGTTCTGGTCCAGCCAGCTGGAAGAGTCAGCTGGAGGCGGCAGGGTTCACCGTCCGCTGGGCTCTGGAGGGCTTGGGGCGGATGCCTCAGGTGCAGAACTTGTATGTGCGGCGGCTGGAGGAAATCCTGTAGCGGTTGCCGGGGCGCTTTCAATCCCCATGGAACCATTTCTTAAAGAGCAGAGGGGGCGCTCATGTCCTTTACACACTATATTCAGGCGGGTGGCAAGCGGTTGAGATGTGGGTATACCACTGGCACCTGCGCGGCTCTGGCGGCTCAAGGGGCGGCGGAGCTGCTGTTCACTGGCAGGGCTCCGGAGACGGCTGTTCTCCAAACCCCCAAGGGCTGGACGGTGGAGGCACCTTTGCTCCAGCCCGGCTGGGAGGGGGAGGCGGCGATAGCCTCTGTCGCGAAAGACGGGGGAGATGACATAGATGCCACTCGCGGCCTGCTGATTACCGCTGCAGTGGAGCGGCAGGAGGGATCGGAGCTCACCCTCCGGGGGGGCGAGGGAGTGGGCCGGGTGACCAAGCCCGGCCTGGACCAGCCGGTGGGGGAGTGGGCCATCAATTCTGTACCGCGGAGGATGATTATTGCGGCAGTGGACTCTGTCCGCCGCCGCTGCGGGGAATCAGGCGGACTTCTTATCACTGTCTCTGTTCCAGGGGGACGGGAGGCGGCAAAAAAAACCTTCAATCCTCAGATGGGTATCGAAGGCGGGATATCTATTTTGGGCACCTCCGGGATTGTAGAGCCTATGAGCGTCCAGGCTATTGTAGACACAATGGAGCTTGAGCTGCATCAGACCGCAGTCTCCGGTGCCAGCCGGCTGGTTCTGATTCCAGGTAACTACGGAGCGGAATTTCTTAAAAGTGGAGCGCTGGAGCTGCCGGAGGGAATTCCGGTCGTCAAATGCTCCAATTTTGTGGGAGAGGCCCTGGACAGTGCCCGGCTGGAGGGGTTTAAAGAGATCCTCTTGGTGGGCCATATTGGGAAGTATGTGAAGCTGGCGGCGGGGATCTTTAATACCCACTCCCGACAGGCGGATGGCAGGCGGGAGATTTTCTGCACCCACGCCGCCCTGTGTGGAGCGGACCGGGAGACGATTCAGGCGCTGATGGACAGCGCCACTGCGGACCGCTGCCTGGAGATTTTGGAGGGACATGGCCTGCGGGAGCGGGTGCTGCACTCGATCCTGACTGCGATTCAGGAGCGGCTGGACCAGCGTTTGGGTGGCGGCCTGAGTTCTGGGGCGGTAATGTTCAGCAATCGGTGGGGCCTTCTGGGCGAGACCTGGGGCGCAAAGGAGATTTTGACAAAATGGAACAGACAAGGACATTAGGAACCTTTTACGGAGTTGGAGTGGGACCCGGCGACCCGGAACTGATGACATTGAAGGCGGTGCGGGTGCTGGAACACTGTTCGGTGTTGGCAGCCCCCCAAACTTCCAGTGGAGAAATGACAGCCCTGAGTATTGTAAAACAGGTGCTTGATCTGGAAAACAAGACCCTTCTGCCGCTGTTTTTTACCATGTCCCGGGATCGGGAGAGACAGAGGGCAGCTCACCAGGCGGCGGTGGACCAAATTCGTCCCTATCTGGAGGGGGGGCAGGATGTGGCGATGGCAGTTCTGGGAGACGTGTCCGTTTTTTCAACCTACTGCTATTTAATGGAGATCTTGAAGCAGCAGGGTTTCCCCTGCGCGATGGTCCCTGGTGTTCCCAGCTTCTGTGCTGTGGCTGCCCGCCTGGGCCGCAGTTTGACAGAGGCGGACACGCCCCTGCACATACTGCCAGGCGGCGGGGAGGCCCTAAGCGGCAGCTTGGGGCTGCCCGGCGGGAAAGTGCTGATGAAGGCGGG
This sequence comes from uncultured Oscillospiraceae bacterium, assembly GCA_944387745.1. The sequence continues at coordinate 4,599 of CALXGD010000096.1, read as the reverse complement.
AAAAAATTATGCCGCGGTTTTAGAAGAGCTGGAGCTGCGGGGACTTTTGGACAGGGCAGGGATGGTGGAAAACTGCGGCCTGCCAGGCGAGCGGGTATTTGATTCCTTAGAGGGAAAACCGGACTCCTCAGGGTATTTTACCACCATTGTGATTCCGTAAGACTGCCTTGATGTATCTATGGGGCCAGACTTTTCGAAGGTTGGCGGCGCAATAGAAATTGATCTGTCGACAGGAGGAAACACACTGTGGTTCATTTTGTGGGAGCCGGGCCGGGAGGGCCGGATCTGATCACCCTGCGGGGAGCGGAGCTGCTGCGGCGGGCGGACTGTGTGATCTATGCGGGAAGCTTGGTGAATCCCGCGCTGCTGGCCTTTGTGCGGGAGCATGTGCCAGTGTACAACAGCGCCTCCATGACTCTGGAGCAGGTGTTGGGAATTTTCGAAAAAACTGAGCGCTCTGGAGGAGATACTGTCCGCCTTCACACAGGCGATCCCTGTCTCTATGGGGCGGTTCGGGAGCAGATGGACGCCCTGGACCGCAGGGGGATTCTGTGGGATATGACACCGGGGGTGTCCTCCTTCTGCGGAGCTGCCGCATCGGTTGGAGCGGAGTATACCCTTCCTGGAGTGAGCCAGAGTGTCATTATTACCCGTATGGCCGGGCGGACCCCAGTACCGGAGCGGGAATCCATCGCGGCTCTAGCGGTTCACGGCTCCACCATGGTCATCTTCCTATCTGCCGGGATGCTGAAGGAGCTGTCTGAGGAACTCCTAAAGGGGGCCTATACAGAGCGGACCCCTGCAGCTTTGGTGTATAAGGCTACCTGGCCGGAGGAAAAGGTGGTGCGGTGTACAGTGGGGACGCTGGCCCAGGCGGGGCAGGAACACCAGGTGACCAAAACCGCTCTGGTTTTGGTGGGGGACTTTCTCTCGGACCAGTACCAGAGGAGCCTGCTCTATCACCCGGGCTTTTCCACACAGTTCCGCAGCGGAGACGGAGCGGCGGAGCCGGAGGAAGCACCATGACCATAGAGCTGATTGCCTTTACCTCACGGGGGAGGGTACTGGCCCGGAAGCTGGCGGACCAGCTGATCTCCTGCGGACACAGGGCCGCCTGCTCCCGACAGGAGGGACAGACAGCCGCTGAGTGGGCGCGGCAGGCCTTTGGCCGCGCACAGGCCCTTGTCTTTGTGGGGGCGGCAGGGATTGCGGTGCGGTCAATTGCTCCGATAGTGCACAGTAAAGCGGTTGACCCGGCTGTGGTGGTGGTGGATGAGAGGGGACAGTTTGCCATCCCTGTTCTGTCAGGACATCTGGGCGGAGCCAACGATTTGGCCAGAGAAATTGCGGCACTCCTTGGGGGACAGGCGGTGATTACAACGGCCACGGATGTGAACGGGGTCTTTGGAGTGGACCAGTGGGCCAGGAGGCAGGGACTCGTTGTATGCCGTCCGGAGCAGATTGTAGACGTGTCCTCAGCGCTGCTGGAGGGGAAACAGATTTCTGTCTGGTCGAGATGGCCGATTGAGGGAGCAATGCCCCTCGGTATGGTCTGGGGACGGCGGGAGAGTGCAGAGGTTGTGATAGATTGGTCGTGTCCCGGAGTGGATGAGCGCCGCTGTGAGAAATTTCCCTGCGGGGGGCCCCTGTGGCTGTGCCCTAGGACGCTTCGATTGGGGATTGGATGCAAGCGCGGGACCACAGCAACAGACATCCAGGCTCTGGCGGAGAGATTGACAGCTCAGGAGGGGGTCCCGCTTCAAGCTGTGGAGGCGGTGTGTTCCATCGACCTCAAGAGAGAGGAACCCGGCCTTTTGGCCTTTTGTCGGGACATTGGTCGACCTTTGACTATCTATACCGCCTGGGAGCTGTCCCAGGTGCCGGGGAATTTTTCCGTCTCCTCCTTTGTGCAGAGCGTCACCGGGGTGGATAACGTGTGCGAACGGGCGGCGCTGGCGGCGGGTGGCAGGCTGCTGAGAGGAAAGATAACCGGGAACGGGGTGACGGCTGCTCTGGCAGGGCGGGAACCAAAGTTGGACTGGAGGACTTGAGATGAGGCGGCTGTATGTAATCGGAATAGGCCCTGGGAGAGAGGATCAGCTCACCCCCCAGGCCAGGCGGGCGATTGAGGATAGCGATGTGCTCTGCGGCTATACCACCTATCTGGAGTTGGCCAAGGGCCTTCAGGGCAATAAAGAAATTGTATCGACTCCTATGACTCAGGAACTGGAGCGGTGCCAGACGGCTTTGGAGCGGGCCAACAGCGGACAGACCACCGCCATGATTTGCAGCGGAGATGCGGGAGTATACGGCATGGCCGGCCCTATTCTCCAGTTGGCGGAGAGATTTCCAGAGGTGGAGGTGGAGGTCATTCCCGGCGTCACCGCCGCCCTCTCCGGCGCAGCCCTACTGGGTGCGCCGCTGATGCACGACTTTGCGGTAATTTCTCTGTCTGATCTGCTTACCCCCTGGCCGGTGATTGCCCGGCGGCTGGACTGCGCAGGGGCGGGAGACTTTGTTGTCTGTCTCTACAACCCTATGAGTAAAAAGCGCCGGGATCATTTGCGGCGGGCCTGTGACATTCTTTTGCAGCACCGCAGCGGGGAAACGGTGTGCGGCTGGGTCAGAAATATAGGCCGGGAGAATTTAGAGCGCCGGGTGCTCTCCTTGGCAGAGCTGAGGGGAGAACAGGTGGATATGTTCACTACGGTGTTTATCGGCGCACAATCCACCCAGCTTCTGTCCGGGAGAATGATAACCCCCCGGGGGTACGAGGCGAAGCGGTGAAAGTAATAATCTTTGGCGGAACGACGGAGGGACGCCTGCTGGCCCAGGCCCTGTCGGACCGAAAAATTCCGGCTGCGGTCAGCGTTGCCACAGAGTTGGGGGCGGAGGAGCTGGCCGGTCTGCCGGGAATTGTTCCTCTGGTGGGCCGAAAAAACCGGGAGGAGATGAAGCAGCTGCTTCGAGCGGCGGACCGGTGTGTAGATGCTACCCACCCCTATGCCCGGGAGGTGTCCCAAAATATCCGGGCTGCCTGTGAGGAGCTGGAGATCCCCCTGCGGCGCCTGCTGCGGGCAGAGAGCGAGCTCCCAGACGGCGCCGTTCAGGTGGACAGTGCGGCGGAGGCTGCCCAATTCTTGCAGGGGCGGGAGGGGAATATCCTTTTGTCCACCGGAGCGAAGGAGCTGTTTGCCTTTGCCGGGCTAGAGCGGCGGAGGCTCTATCCTCGGGTACTGCCGGTGGAGGAGAGCGTTGCCGCCTGCCATCGGGAGGGGATCCCATCTCAGAACATCATTGCACTCCATGGCCCCTTTTCCAAAAAGCTCAATGAGGCGATTCTGGAACAGTACGGGATCCGATGGCTGGTGACGAAGGACGGGGGCGCGGCGGGCGGATTTGCAGAGAAGGCCGCTGCCGCCCAGTCTGTGGGGGCCGCCTTAGTTGTGATTCGCCGCCCAGCAGAGCGAGGGGAGTCTCTGGCGGAAATTTTGCGCTGGCTCTGTTCAGCGGCGGCAGAGGATGGATTGAGCAGCACGGCAGAAAGCCTGGAGGGATCACTACAGTGAAGGTTACATTGATTGGCATGGGCCCCGGAGCGGCCTCGGCTTTGACGGTGGAGGCGGTGGAGGCACTGAAGGCGGCGGATTGTCTGCTTGGTTCCCACCGGCTGCTTCAGGAGTGCCCCTTTGCTCCGGGGGTTCCCCGATTTGCGGCGACTAAATCCGCTGAGATTATGAGCCATCTGACAGAGCGCGCATGGGAGACCCCTTGTGTCCTGTATAGCGGAGACACTGGCTTCTACTCCGGAGCGCGCACGCTGTTGCCTCTGCTGCGGGAGCGGGGAGCCGCAGTTCGTGTGCTCCCCGGAATTTCCAGCGTACAGTATTTTGCCGCACAGCTGGGTCGGCCCTGGCAGGAGTGGCAGGTTGTGTCGGCCCACGGCCTGCGCTGTGATCCGGTGGGGGAGATTCTTGCCGCGGAGGGAAAGCCGGTTTTCTTTCTCACAGGCGGACCGGGTGGACCAGGAGAGCTGTGCGGCCGACTGCAGGAGGCGGGACTTGGCGGCCTTACTGTCACGGTTGGGGAGTCGCTGTCCTATCCGGAGGAGCGGATCCGCTCCGGTTCGGCCTATGAGCTGGCGGGGCGGGAGGACCTGTCACCTCTCTCCGTGGTGCTGGTAGAGGGGTATGCTCCGCCGGCTCATGCCCCCAGATCCCAGGGCTGGGAGGACGGCGTCTTTCTCCGGGGAGAGGTGCCAATGACCAAACAAGAGATTCGCGCTGCCGCGCTAGGGAAACTGGAGGTGCGGGACGGCGAGACCTATTGGGACGTGGGGGCGGGGACCGGCTCCGTGTCGGTGGAGCTGGCCCGACTGGCGCCCCGCGGAAAGGTCTATGCGGTAGAATGTGGCGGGGAGGCCTGCGCCTTAATCCGGGCAAACCGAGAGCGCTTTGCGGCGTATAATTTGACTCTGGTGGAGGGACGGGCTCCCAAGGTGTTGGAGGGCTTACCTTCCCCTGACGGGGTGTTTGTGGGCGGGAGCGACGGCGAACTGGTGAATATTCTGGAGATTGCCTTGGCTCGAAATCCGGCGGT
>CALXGD010000095.1 GCA_944387745.1 uncultured Oscillospiraceae bacterium | reverse complement strand
TAACGGCCACGGTGATGGGCTTGTCCACGGTTTTTAAGCGTTCCTCCACCTCATTGGCCAGGGCGATCAGGTCGATGCGGGTGCGGCCACAGGTGGGGCAGGACACCAGCTCCGCCCCCTCCCTCCGCACACCCGCCGCCTTGAGAATCTCCTTGGCGGCATATACCTCCTCCAGCGGATCGGCGGACAGGGACACCCGCATGGTGTCCCCGATTCCTAAGGCCAGCAGCCCCCCGATCCCCACGGCGGACTTCAGCGTCCCCATGCGGACAGTGCCCGCCTCAGTGACGCCGATATGTAAAGGATAATCACTTTTCTGACTCATCAGCTAATAGGCCTTCATGGTCATAGGCACGCTGGAGGACTTCAGCGACACGCAGATGTGGTCAAAGTCGAACTTGTTCAGCAGCCGGATGTGGCCGAAGGCGGACTCCACCATGGCCTCGGGGCAGACGCCCCCGTACTTGGCCAGCAGGGGCTTCTCCAGAGAGCCCCCGTTCACCCCCACCCGGATGGGAATTCCCCGCTGGGCACAGGCCCGGGCCACCGCCTTCACACGGTCCTCTCCTCCGATATTGCCGGGGTTAATGCGCACCTTGTCCGCCCCGGCGGCGATGGCCTCCAGGGCCAGCTTGTAGTCGAAGTGGATGTCTACCACCACGGGGATGGGGCTCCCCTCCTTGATCTTCCCCACCGCATGGGCGGCGGCCAGGTCGGGCACCGCCACCCGGATGATCTCACACCCGGCGGCGGCCAGGGTGCGGATCTGGTGCAGGGTGGCCTCCACATCGTCGGTGCGGGTATTGGTCATAGACTGGATGGTCACAGGAGCGCCCCCGCCAACGGGGACGCCGCCCACCATAATTTGCTTTGTCATTTCGGAAACCACTTCCTTCTGGAGGCTATTCCAAGTCTCCCGCCTCTGGGGGACGGGAGGCTTCAGATGCCGAAAATTTTGCCCACATCGCTGAAGGCCACCATCAGGGACAGGGAGAGCAGGGCGGCCAGACCCACAAAATGAACGTACCCCTCATATCTGGCGGGAATTTTCCTCCGAAACAGCACAGTCAGGATACCGTTCAGCACCAGGAAAAACACCCGGCCCCCGTCCAAGGCGGGGATGGGCAGCAGGTTCATCACCGCCAGGTTCACCGCAATCAGAGCGGCCAAAGTCAGCAGATTGTAGGCCGCATCCGCCGCCGTGGGCGCCGCGCTGCCCGCCTGGGACATGGCATCCACAATGCCTACCGGACCGGACAGGTCTCGCAGACCCACCGCCCCGGTGATCAGATCCCCCAGGCTGATCCACACCAGCCGCACGTAATCCAGAGCGGTGTTCCAGGCGTATAGCAGCTTGTTGCCCACCGTGGGCGGGTCCACCTCATAGCCGATGGAGATCCCCCGCAGGCGGGTGTAATTCCCCTCCTCGTCGGTGCGCTCCTGGTAGGGGAGGTGGACGCTGTCCAGCTTCAGCCTCTCCCCGTTTCGCTCTACCACAAAGTCCACGTCGTCTCCCGCTCGGCCCAGGTACAGGGAGACGTTGCTGTATACCAGCACCTGGTGTCCGTCCACTGACAGAATCCGATCTCCCACCTGGAGGCCGCAGTCCTCGGTGCCGTAGCCCTCCAGAGGGCCGCTGTAAATGGGCACCTTGAAGCCCGCCGCCCCGGCGTACAGGAGCAGGACGATGAGCAGCCCAGTGAGAAAGTTCATAAATGCCCCCGCCACTAAGACGACGGCCTGCTTCCACCCCGCCGCGCTTCCGAAGGCCCTGGGATTGTCGGAGGAGCCCTCCTCATCCTCACCCTCCATAGCGCAGTAGCCCCCGATGGGGAGCAGGCGCAGGCTGTAAAGGGTTTCCCCCTTCTGCCTTTTCAGCAGAGCGGGCCCCATGCCGATGGAGAACTCGTTGACCTGAATGTCGAATAGCTTGGCGGCGGCGAAGTGGCCGAACTCATGGACTGCAATCAGCAGGCCGAACATGAAAAGCGCAATGACGATATAGAGCATAGAACCTCCCGGGCTGATTTGAATCTGAGCTCAGCCGGCCAGAACAGCCTCCCGGGCCGCCTGGTCAGCCTCCAAGATCTGAGACATGGTGGGATTTTGGACCACAGGCACCTGCTCCATGGCCCGCTCCACCCGGTCCGCAATGTCCAAAAAGCCGAGCTTTTCCTCCAGGAACAGGGCCACAGCCGCTTCGTTGGCTCCATTGAGGATGGCGCCGGCGGTGCCGCCGGTGCGTGCCGCCTCCAGGGCCAGAGCCAGGCATCGGAAGGTGTCCAGATCCGGCTGGGCAAAGGTCAGGGGGCCGCAGGCGCACAGGTCCAAAGGCGTGGCCGGTCCCTCCGCCCGCCGGGGCCAGGTGAGGGCGTACTGGATGGGCAGGCGCATATCCGGCGTGCCCAGCTGGGCAATGATGGCATTATCACAGTATTCCACCAGGGAGTGGATGATACTCTCCCGATGGATCACAATGGAAATTTTCTCTGGGGGCATTTGATACAGGTGCATGGCCTCGATGAACTCCAGCCCCTTGTTCATCAGGGTGGCCGAGTCAATGGTGATCTTGGCCCCCATGCTCCA
>CALXGD010000094.1 GCA_944387745.1 uncultured Oscillospiraceae bacterium | reverse complement strand
CCGTACAGAGCCCAAGCGGTGTCACAGTCCAGCTCATCCAAAGTGTCAGTAAAGGCGCCGCTGTCCAGGATCTCCTGGGCCTGCTCCTGGGTATAGGGCTGGACCGCATCTCCGCTCTCTCCGGCGCCGCACCCGGCCAGCGCCAGCAGACAGATTGCGGCGGCGGCCAGCCCAATGATTTTCTCTCTTGCCTCTGTTCTCATGCCTGTGCCTCCTGTGTGGGATATAGGGTGTCAAAGTCCACTGTGTGGGTCTTTAAGTACTCCAGCCACTGCTCACAGTAGCTCTTCCGCAGATGGACGCCGTCTGTGCTGGCCTCCGCCGGCAGCTGGCCGTCCGGCCCGGTAAAGACAGGGTTCAGATCCAGAAACACCACCTGCTTCTCCTGGGCCGCCTGCTTCATCAGGTCATTATACACCAGCAGGTGCTCATTGGTCAAATAGTCCGCCCCTCCCGTGGCAGCAATCACGTCCTCGTTCAGGGGAATTAGACCCTGAATATAGATAACCGCATTGGGCTGGCAGGCCCGAATGGCGTCAATGGCCTGGCAGTAGGCGTCGTAAAAGCCCTGGTCGTTGTGATAGCCCAGCTCATTTACTCCCAGGGACAGGTAGACCTTCCCGTACTCCTTCAGCGCCAGGGCCTCCAAAAGCGTGTACTTCGTCCCGTCGATGGTGAGGGCCTTCTTCTCCGCCAGCTTAAAGATGGACAGCCCGTTGGAGGTGAGCTTCTCCCCACAGCCGATGCCGCTGTAGATCATAAATCCCTCAGTGCGGGAGTCCCCCACGAAGGCGGCATCCTCAAAGTAGGAGTTGTCCACCGCCGGGCTCTCCGGACAGGGCTGAGAAAAGTCGTACTCAGAGAGGGCGGCGGAGCCGCTGACCGCTTGGCTCTCCTCCTCCAAATCCGGCGACTCACCGGCGTCCTCGGGGGCCGAGCGGGAGGGGCCCTCCGTCTCTCCGCCAGCAGAAGTCTCTGGCTGCCGAAGCTCCTCCGGAGAGGAGGCCGCCTCTGGCGCCTGGTCCGGCGCGCTCTGATCCGGCTGAATCTCTTCCGTCTGAACAGGGGCAGAGGTGGATGCTCCGTTCCCGCCGGTTTCCTCCTCAGAAGTTGGGGCCGGCTTTGACGCACAGCCAGACAAAAACACCGCGCTGAGGCAGAGACCGGCGATCAGGCGGCGAGTGGTAAACAAATTCATAACACTGTGATCCTCCAAATTTTCTCTCTAATGTTCTTTCTTTCCCTGGGGGATGCGGGGCAGCACCGCCCGCACTACAGTGGAGGCAGCCATCGCCCCCACCGCCAGGGAGGCGGCCATGCCGAAGGTATTCAGCAGCGTGGAGAGAAACAGGTCCGTCTCTCCCGCCACATAGTACCGCATGGCATAGTAGATGCCCGAGCCTGGCACCAGGGGCAGCAGAGCCACCTGCAGATAGCCGGTCACGGGACAGCGGCGCAGACGGGCCATACACTCGGAAAAAACCGCAATAGCCGCAGCGGCTGTAAAGGCCGCCAGCATGTCTCCGGCAGGCAGCATCTGCACCGCCAGATACACCAGCCAGCCCAGCGCACCCCCCAGGCCGCAGATTAAAATCCCGGCCCCGTGGATGTTGTATACCAGTCCAAAGGCCACGCTGGCCACAAAAGCCCAAAGGCATGGGAAGAAAAACTCCTGAAGCATACCCCAGTCTCCCCCTCTACTGCCCCACAGCCAGGGCAATCGCCACGCCCAAGGCAATGGCCGCCGCCGTCAGCAGAGCCTCCGCCGTCCGGCTCACACCGGAGATGATGTCCCCGGCCATAATCTCCCACATGGCGTTGGTCAGCGCCCTCCCGGGCACCAGGACCATAAGGGTGCCAATGGTAATGGCGTCCAGATTCTGCCCCGGCGTCAGCCCCACCAGAAACAGGGCAATGAGTGAGGCGATGGCCGCCCCCACCAGCGTCTGAATAAAGCTGTTCAGCCGGAGCAGGCCGCCCAGATAGAGCATCCACAGCCCCACCGCCAGACCGCAAATTCCGGCGTATACGCTGTCCAAAGCATCTCCGCCGAAAAAGGCGGCAAAAAAGCCGGCGGCTGCCCCGTAGCCCAGCAGAAACACCCAGCCGGGGTACAGGTGACGCTCCTGTCCCAGGCCGTCCACCAGGGCCTTCGCCTCCTCCAGCGGGGGAACCTCCCTGCACAGGCGGCGGCACAGGTCATTGCACCGCTCCAGCAGTTCGACATCCGTACCGTGGACAGGGATCCGGCGCATCTGAGTGATGGGGTGTCCCCCAGGGGTATCCACACTGACAATCAGGCAGTTTGGGATGGCAAACACCTGGGGCCGAATACCATAGGCGGTGAGCAGGCGGTGGACGGACTCCTCCACCCGATAGATCTCCGCGCCGCTGTACATGAGCTGATAGCCCAGCTCCGTCCCCATATTCATCAGGGCGTCGTAGTCCATGCCATCCCCCTCCCTGCACTAGGATACCACAATTACGTCCATTGGCAAGCAACAAAACGAGATCGGA
>CALXGD010000093.1 GCA_944387745.1 uncultured Oscillospiraceae bacterium | reverse complement strand
AGGGCCTGAAGGATCAGGGAACCATCGCCGGCGGAATGATCCCCAAGGTGGACTGCTGTGTACAGGCGGTGGAGGAGGGCGTCACAAGCGTCCATATCATAGACGGGCGCCAGCCTCACAACCTGCTGGAAGCGGTTTGCAATCAGGAGAGCACAGGAACTACGGTAGGGCGGGGACGTCCCAGCGCGGGTATCCGCTGGAGTTAGGAAAAATTTTTGGCGGAAGCTGCCCGGTCAAAACCGGCAGACAAAATTTGTGAGAGGACAAGGAGGAAGCGTCCTATGATCCAGAAATTTCAGAGCAACGCTGAGGCCATTGCCGCGGCGGATCAGTACCTGTATGGAAACCATATCCGGGTGCCCATTGTCATGGACCGGGGCGATGGCTGCTGGGTGTGGGACCTGGATGGAAACAAATATTTAGATTTTGTGGGCGGTATTGCAGTCAACGGGCTGGGACACTGCCACCCGGCTGTAGTAAAGGCCCTGGAGGAGCGGGCGCACACCATCCTCCACTGCTCCAACTACTACTACAATGAGCCGGCCATTCAGACCTGTAAGCTCATCTGTGAAAACAGCTGCTTTGAAAAGGTGATGTTTGCCAACTCCGGTGCTGAGGCCAATGAGGGGCAGATTAAGCTGGCCCGAAAATACGCGGTGGACCACGGCCACCCGGAGCGCTATGTGGTGATTTCCATGGCCCGGTCCTTCCATGGGCGCACTCTGGCCGCGGCAGCGGCAACGGGACAGGAGATTGTCCACAATCCCAAGTCGTTCTCTCCTCTGCCAGAGGGCTTCCGGTATGCGGAGTTTAATAATCTGGAGTCTGTAAAGGAGCAGATGGGCGACGATGTGTGCGCCATTCTCACCGAGCCCATTCAAGGCGAGGGTGGTGTCCGTCCTGCCACCCAGGAATTCCTCCAGGGCCTGCGGGAGCTGTGCGATGAGAACGGTATCCTGCTCATGTTTGACGAGGTGCAGGTGGGATCCGGCCGCACCGGGAAGCTGTTTGCCTATCAGAACTACGGCGTGAAGCCGGATACCTGCTCCATTGCCAAGGCCCTGGGCTCCGGTGTGCCCATTGGGGCGGTGTGCGCCCGGGGGGACGCGGCTAAGACGCTGACCCCTGGAACCCACGGCTCTACCTTTGCCGGCGGCCCTCTGGCCTGTGCCCTGGCGGAGGCCACTTTGGACACCATGCTCCACGGCGGGGTTCTGGAGCATGCGGCGAAGGTGGGGGAGTATTTCCGCGGTGAACTGCGTGAGCTCCAGAAGAGACACCCCTGCATCACTGAGATCCGGGGGATGGGCATGATCAACGGCGCCGAGCTGTGCGACAATGCGATCGGTCCGCAGATCGTAGACAAGTGCTTTGAGAAGAAGGTGCTCATCAACTGTACAGCTGGCAACGTCTTGCGCTTCCTGCCCCCCCTGGTGGCGGCAGAGGAGGAAGTGGACGTGGTGATTCGTGCCCTGGACGAGGCCATGACAGAGCTGGGCTTCTGAGGGGACCGCACTGCATATTTTGTGGACGGCACAGACCAGTGCCGTCCACATTCCATGCCAGGAAGGAGTTTTCATCATGCACAATGAGTTGACCAAACAGGATTTAAAAATGATGCGGGAGGAGCTGGACTACCGTCGAATTACCCTGCGGCCCAAGCTGCTGGAGGCAGTGAAAGAGGCCAGGGCCTTTGGGGACCTGAGTGAGAACTTCGAGTACAAGGCCGCCAAGCAGGAGAAGAACCGCAACGAGAGCCGGATTCGCTTTTTAGAGAATATGATCAAGACCGCCAGGGTCATCGACGACAGCTCCGGAGCGGATCAGGTGGGCCTCTATGACAAGGTCACCGTCTACATGGAGGACGACGACGAGACAGAGGTATACCAGATCGTCACTACCATGCGTCAGGACGTACTCAAGGGCTTCATCAGCAAGGAGTCTCCAGTGGGCCGGGCCCTTTTGGGCAGACGGGTGGGGGACCGGGTCCACATTCAGGTGAACGAGGACTATGGCTACGACGCCGTGATCCGGGCCATTGAAAAGGGGGAGGACACAGGGGAGGTTCCCCTAAACCGATATTAAATCAAAACCAGGGCCGCTGTACGGCCCTGGTTTTTTACCAGGTCTGTGCCAGAAAGATCAGCAGGTTCTGGAGGAACTTGGGAGCCCCTTGCGCCGCGTTCTGAATGGATTTTGCAATCAGGGCCGGGTCGGTGTCCAGACCAAGGGCCAGAGCTCCCTCGGCGATCCGGCCGATGGCCAGCGGGGCGTGGGCGGAGCCACCGATGGCGATTTCAGAGGCGATGGCCCCACCTCCAGCGGCGTAAACACCGAAGGCTCCGCCTCCCATGGCAAACAGGCCCACCGCCGCTCCGCCGAAGGCCAGCAGGCCGATGGCCAGTCCCCCGATGGCGATGCAACCCATGCCCCAGCCGCCCAGGGCGAACAGCAGGCCGAAGGACAGGCCGCCGATGCTCACCAGGCCGAAGGAGAAGCCGCCGAGGGTGAAGATGCCCACGGCGTAGTTCCCGATGGCCAGGACGCCCTTGGCCAGCCCGGTGCCCCGGTCCCCCAGACGGATGTGGACCAGGGGCAGGCCGAACAGGGTGCGCCTGCTCTTGTACTCATAGCGCCACCGCTGGTAGTAGTTGTTCACGATGGTGGTCTGAGTCTGGGAGACCGGGGCCGTCTCCTGGCCGGTGACCAGATAGTCCAGAGTGACGTTGAAGTACCGGGCCAGAGCGGCCAGGTTGTCCATGTCCGGGCGGGAGGCGCCCGCCTCCCACTTCTGGACCGCCTGCCGGGTGACCCCCAGCAGGTCGGCCAGTCCCTCCTGGCTCAGGCCGGCTTTTTTGCGCAGGTCATAGAGACGCTGTTGAAATTCCATGGGTGTTGACCTCCAAAACAAGTGGTTGCAAAGGACCTTTGACGCACTCCAGGATAGCAAAGACCGGGCGGTTTTGCAACCAAAAAGGGGATGCAATTTGACAACCAGCGGTTGCGGCGCCGGTTTTGACACAAAAAGAGGCGGAAGCGTTTGCTTCCGCCTCTCTGTAAGTTTGGGACTCAGTGCTTGTGGGAGGAGCGCTGAATGGCCTTGACGCACTCCACGATGGGGATCACCAGAATGGCCAGCAGCAGAGCCACGGCGTACTCCAAGGGATCGATGTGGGTGAAGCCGAAGGCGTCAGACAGGCCGGGCAGGTAAATTACGGCGGTGGTGAGGATCAGACTCAGGATCATAGCGCCCCAGAGCATCTTGTTGTGGCTGTGGAGCCGGAACACGCTGCCCCGCTGGGAGCGCATATTGAAGCTGTGGAAGATCTC
>CALXGD010000092.1 GCA_944387745.1 uncultured Oscillospiraceae bacterium | reverse complement strand
ATTCCTCCTTGTAGTTTTTGCAGAATATATACGACTGATACGGTAGATACCAGCGGCCGCACAAGCCGCAGCGGGTAGATTTGGAACCCGCCCCTACTCCACAATATCAAAATCCTTGATGATAAACACCTCTACAAGGGTGTCCAGATCCACCTCAGGGACCACCACGGCGTAGCGGTTCAGACCTGAGGCGTCGCTGAACACCCCCTCCACCCGTCCCACAACCAGACCGGAGGGGTACACATCTCCCCGGCCGGAGGTGAGCACCTCGTCTCCCGCCACCAGCTGGGCCTCGTCGGGCAGGTAACCCAGGCGGAGCTTTCCCTCCTGCATGAGGGCAAAATCTCCCTCCAGCACCCCGGCGGTGTTGGTGCGGGTGATGATCCCACCCATCTCCATACTGGTATCCACCACAGTATTCACAACGCAGTCACGGCTGCCCACTTTGGTCACCACACCCACCAGGTCCCCGGTGGAGGTGATCACACAGTTGCCCGCCTCCACACCGGATTCTCTCCCCTTGCTCAGGGTGAGGGTAGATTCCCAGTTGAAAGCAGAGCGGGCGGTGACCCGGGCAGATTCAAAGACAAAGTCCCGCCGCCGCTCCCTCAGCTCCAGCAGCTCTCGGAGCAGGACATTTTCCTGTAGGGCGTCCTGGCCCTCCCGCACCTGATCCTCCAGCTGGGACACCTGCTCCTCCAGGTCGGCGATCTCCTGCTCCATCTCCCTGTAGTGGAGTACATAGCGGGAGGCGCTCTGTACAAAGTCCCCCACCGCCGCCACACCGTTGCGCACCGGGGCGGTAATGGTGGTCACCAGATCGGACAGGGGATCGGCGTTGCCCCCCATCACGGCGGAGGACACCCCGATTAGCACACTGAGCAGCAGGGCGATAACCAGCAGCCATCCTCCGTTGCCACGGAAAAACCCCTTCACAGCCTCCGCTCCTTTTGGGCTGCCTGATCCAGCAGATCCAGGCCAAATTGGGACAGCATCCCGGCCAGCCGGCACACCGGCAGTCCCACCACATTGAAATAGTCCCCAGAAATTCTCTCCACCAGCATGGCACCGTAATCCTGGATGCCGTAGGCCCCCGCCTTGTCCATGGGCTCGCCGGTGCGGATATAGTTCCAGATCTCCCCCTCTGACAGAGGGCGAAAGCGCACTGCGGTGGCCTCGTGCTCCGTGAGCCTCCGATCTCCTTGACAGACCGTCACACCGGTGTACACCGTGTGTTCCCGACCCGACAGGGTGGAGAGCATCCGAAAAGCCTCCTGCTGGTCCCGGGGCTTACCCAGCACTTGTCCGTCAATGGCCACCACTGTATCCGCGGCGATAACCAGGTCCTCCGGCCCGGCGGATGAGGCCGCCTCCGCTGCCTTCTGCTGGGAGAGGGTCTCCACCAGCTCCGCTGGGGACAGGGCGGGGTCCACGACCTCCTCTCCCCGGGCGGGGCGGATCAGAAAATCCTCGATGCCCATCCGCCCTAGCAGCTCACGCCGCCGGGGGGATTGAGACGCCAAAATCACAGCCATCCAGCCACCTTCTCTTCCTTGCTGTGCTCCCGCCAGGTGCTCCGGCGGCGCAATAAAAATTCCTGTGTCCCTCTACAGGGGGCGTCCGCTCAGCAGGGGTTATCCCTCCATCTGAGCCGCCTCCGGCCCCTTATCCAGGGAACCGGTGACGTGCACGGCGTGACCCCAAAACATTCCATCGTCGTTGAACCAGAAGTCAAAGGCCCCCGTTCCGCTCACCTGCACCGCGTCCAGCTCCAGGCGCTCCATGAACTGCTCCGCCGTGATCTTCTCCGGCTCCCGCTCCTCATTTCCAGCGGCGTCCTCCTCCCAGTCGTTGGCCAGCTCCAGCAGCTGCTTCGCCGCAAAGGCGCGCACCCGCTGATCCCACTCCTGCTGCCCCTCCATCAGGGCGTGGAAGTGCGCCAGACAGTCCACCCGGTCCTCGTCCTTGTCAAAGTCCAGGCGCACCGTCTGTCCCAGCCAGTCGGCCTCCGCCTCGAACCAGCCCACAGAGCGGTTCAGGACAAAGGTGCCCAGCCCCTCTTCCCAGAAGGAGACGGGCTTCTTCTGCTCCTCCAGAATGGCCTTCATCTCTGGATCAGTCACCGGCTGGGGCAGCTCCTCCATGAGAAAGGCGGTAAAATCCTCGTTGGGACGCACATCCACCTGGATAACACTGTCCCGCAGTACCCGGCGGCGGAGATACTCCAGCAGCTTGTCATCCGCCAGGGCCATCAGACGGAATTTTCCCCGCTGAGCCGCCTCCTCACCGTCCGACTCCTTCCAAGCGGTGAGCTCCAAAGTGGCCAGCCAGGGGCCATTCTCCTGGACCCGGCTTCCCCCCCAGCCCTCCGCCCCTGTGACGGCCAGAATGGTCCAGATCTCCGGCAGGAACTTGGCGCCCAGGGCCTTGAGGCGGTCCTGGCTCTCCTCCTGCACCGGAGCCGCAGCTTCCTCTGTCTTGTCTCTCTTCTTAAACAGTCCAAACATGGCACAACTGCCCCTTTCCAGTGGAATTTTTCCTATCGCCCAGTGGAGCCAAAGCCTCCGGCTCCACGCTCTGTCACGTCCAGCTCTTCTGTCATCCGAACCTCCGCCCGGACCACCGGCGTCACCATCAGCTGGGCGATGCGGTCGGCGGGGTGGACGGTGTACTCCGACTCCCCGGAGTTATAGAGGCCCACCATGATCTCGCCTCTGTAATCGCTGTCGATGACCCCCACACAGTTGGAGGGAACCACACCATGCTTGATGCCCAGACCGCTGCGGGCCAACACCAGGGCCACATAGTCCGGCGAGGGCAGGGCGACAGGAATCCCTGTGGGGATCCCCGCCCGGCCACCGGGAGGGAGGGTCACTGGCTGCTCCACGCAGGCGTGCAGGTCCATGGCCGCCGCCCCAGGCGTGGCGTAGTAGGGGGTGGGGATCTCCCGGCCGATCTTGGGGGATACCGCTTTGATCTTCAGTTCCAT
This sequence comes from uncultured Oscillospiraceae bacterium, assembly GCA_944387745.1. The sequence goes on along the minus strand of CALXGD010000092.1, from coordinate 309 downwards.
AAGCGCTCCTTGGTGCCTCCGCCCCGCCCGGGCGGGCTGATTTTTAAGTTTCCATGTCTACTAATCGTATATACCGGCGCAGGGGATACTCCCCGTCGTGGGCCTCGCCGGGGCGGGTGGCGGACATCGCCCCTGGCGGGGCAATTTTCGTCACCCCCGCCCGGGACAGGAGAGCAGTCAGCTCCTCCCGGTCCTCCGGGCGGCACAGCAGGCCCGCCGTTTGGAGCCGTCCCCGCTGCCGCCGCAGGACGGGCAGCAGCTCCCGCCGGGGCAGGCATTTCACCAACACATTGCCCCGAAGGGGGGAGA
>CALXGD010000091.1 GCA_944387745.1 uncultured Oscillospiraceae bacterium | reverse complement strand
ATACCCTGATGTGACCTATCTGCCCCTGCTGGCCGAAATTTTTCAAGTGGATTTGATTTGCTTGCTCCAGGGGGATTTAGGCCCCGGTGAGCAGGAGGGAGGAAATATGAAAAAACTCAAGTACTATGTCTGCCCAACCTGCGGAGGACTCCATATGTGCAGTGGGAGGGCAGAAGTAATTTGTTGTGGGCGCAAGCTATCCCCGCTGGAGCCGAAAAAGGCGGAAGAGGGAGAGCGGCTGACGGTAGAAGAGGTGGAAAATGATTGGTTCATCACCGGGAACTGTCCTATGCGGAAAGATGACTACATTTCTTTTGTGGCTCTGGCCACTGGGGAACAGCTCTTTGTGATCCGGCAGTATCCAGAGTGGGATCTGCAGGTTCGTATTCCTGGGAGAAGGCACGGGATGCTGTTGTGGTACGGGGAAAAGCAGGGCCTTCATTATCAGCTGGTATAAAAATAAGGAGCGGAGCGCCTGCCGGCGCTCCGCTCTTGTATGGGGGAATATAGGGATGTGCACCTTCTGAGTGAGGAAGGTGTGGACAGAAGGGCCCATTCCAAAGAGAAGAAAGCAATACGTAGGAAATGGGAAGCTTCTCTAATGAGGTGTGGAGATGACTCAGCGCTCCACGGTTCCCTCCCAGGTGCCCACGGTCTTGGCCCGGGAGTGCTCGTCATACCAGTGCTTGGTCACGGTCTTGGCCCGGGTATAGAACCGGACACCGTCCTTGCCCAGCACATGGAGGTCGCCGAAGAAGGACTCCTTATTGCCGGAGAAGGGGAAGTAGGCGCTGGGGACGGGAATGCCTACATTGATGCCCACCATGCCGCCGTCGGTGAGCATCTCAAACTTGCGGGCGTAGTAGCCGCTCTGGGTGAAGATGACGGAGCCGTTGGCAAAGGGGTTGGCGTTCATAATGGCCAGGCCCTCCTCAAAGTCCTTGACCCGCTTAATGAGCGTGACGGGGCCGAAGATCTCCCGGTCGCCCACGGTCATACCGGGCTTTACGTGGTCGAGGATGGTGGGTCCCACAAAGAAGCCGTTCTCATAGCCGGGGACCACAATATTCCGGCCGTCCAGCACCAGCTGTGCCCCCTCGTCAACGCCCTTCTGGATCCAGCTACAGATTTTTTCTCTGTGTGCGGCAGAGACCACAGGTCCCAGCTTGGTGGCGGGGTCATAGGCGCAGCCCACCTTCAGATTCATAGCCCGCTCCTTCAGCATGGCCACCAGGCGGTCCGCGATGCTCTCCTGCACTACCACCACGGGCAGAGCCATGCACCGCATACCGGCACAGCCGTAGGTGGAATTGATGATGGCGTTGGCGGCGCTCTCCAGGTCCGCGTCCTCCAGTACCAGGGCGTGGTTCTTGGCCTCGCACTGGGCCTGAACGCGCTTGCCGTGGGAGGCCGCCACGGAGTAGATATGCTTGCCCACCTCCGTGGTGCCCACGAAGGTGACTGCCTTCACCCGGGGGTCTGTGAGGAAAAGCTCCGACTCATGGCGGCTGCAGGTGACCAGGTTGACCACGCCCTTGGGGAAGCCCCCCTCCTCATAGAAGAGCTCCAGAATCCGCATGGAGGTAAGGGGGGTCAGACTGGCCGCCTTCAGGACGACGGTGTTGCCGGTGGCGATAGCCAGGGGGACGACCCAGCCCCAGGGGATCATGGCGGGGAAATTGAAGGGGATGATGCCCGCCACCACGCCCAGGGGCATCCGGTAGGTGGCGGTGTCAAAGCCTGTGGTGACCTGGAGGGAGGCGTCCCCCTGCATCAGGGTGGGCAGACTGCAGGCGTGCTCTGTGGGTTCGATGGCCTTGAGTACGTCGCCCCTGGCCTCATCCAGGTTTTTGCCCAGCTCCCGGGAGCAGAGGAGAGTCAGCTCATCCAAATGGGCTATGAGAATGTTTCGCCACTGGAACATCATCTGGGTCCGGGCGCTGAGAGATTTTTGAGACCAGTCGGGGAAGGCAGCCTGGGCGGCGGCGATGGCGGACTCCACCTCATCCTTGGTACAGCAGGGGACCTCGGCGATGACCTCGCCAGTGCTGGAGTCGGTTACCGGCATCCAGCGGTCTGTCTGGGACGCTCTCCACTCCCCATTGACACAATACTTTTTCCGTTCTACCACAAAAATCACCCCAAATAAAATTAAAATTTAATTTCATTATAATATCTTATGACATGTAAACTATATCACAAAAAATAAAAATGTCAACAAGAAAACGAAATCTAATTTCAAAAATAGAGAGATAAATTCATTTGCTTGACAACCTCTAAAATATATGGCATAGTAAATTTAATTTCTAACTCCAATACCTGAGCGTTGAAATGGGCCTCTAGGCAGGCAAAAGGCGGAGAGATTTGGTTGAGAGAGGTTCCCACCCCATGTGGGGAGCCCAGGATTGATGGATGCCTGGGGTGCGGGAATGGAATAAGGGGGCGAATGTGGTGACGGATGGCAAAGAAAAGACGGCTAACCAGTCGGTGGGAAAGCTGATGCAGCTGCTGCAATATCTGGCAGAGAGCCGAGTCCCCATGCGGCTGCAGGACGTGGCGGCGGCGATCAATGTGCCTCAAGCCACTACCTTGCGGTATTTAAATGCTTTGGCGGCAGAGGGATATGTCTTTCGGGACCGGGTGGCCGGGCGCTATGCGCCCACCTGGAAGCTGTGCGGCCTGGGGGAGCAGACGCGGCTGCATATGAACCTGCGCACGATCTCCGGGGATGTGATCGACGAGCTGACCCGGAGGAGCGCGCTGGGGATCTGTCTGGTCATTGAGCAGGACCAGGAGTGCATCTATTTAGACTGTATCTACGACCCCAAATTTTCTCTCATGCGGATTGGAAAGCGGACGCCCATGCACGCGGCTAGCTCCGGAAAGGTGCTGCTGTCCGCCTGTTCAGAGGGGGCGATCGACCAGCTGATTGCCCAAAAAGGGCTTGCCCCTCTGACAGACCGGACCATCACTCAGCGGGAGGACCTGTTGGAGGACCTGGCCCGAGTGCGGGAGCGGGGATATGCTCTGGACGACGAGGAGTGCGAGGCGGGCCTGCGGTGCGTGGCCGTACCCATTTACAGCTACCAGGGGCGCCCGGAGGCGGCCCTGAGCATGTTCGGCTCTGTGGAGCAGCTGTCAGACGAGGCCATTCAAGGGGAGATTCTGCCCCTCCTCCGAGGGGCGGCGGCGGAGATCTCCTTCCGCCTGGGGGGTAGCGTCCCGTGGCCTGAAGAGGGCGGCTTTGCCGGCAATCTCCCGACAGCGGAGTGAGGCCGTCGAAAAATGCTGTCAGCTTGTCGAAAAGGCCCTTCAACAAACTGACAGCCGGCGCTGCCCTTGGGCGGCGCCGGCTGTTAGAATATGGGTCTGGGAGCGGCTAGAATTCCCGGCCTGTCAGGAAACGGAGGAGGGATCTGGCGGGGCGGGACAGCTCCGCTGACCGGCGCCAGGACAGCAGGACGGACCGGCGGGCGTCTGCGTCCCCCAGCTTGTAGAAGAGTAGTCTGCCCTGGTCCGCCTCCGGCAGCTGGGCCATCTTGTCCCGCAGGAAGGCACACCCCTTTCCATCCCGGGCCACATAGTAGGAGGTGAGGAGCTGGTCCAGCTCCATGGCGGTTTTAGGGGCAAAACCCGCATTCCGGCACAGCCGGAGGGCCCGCTGGTGCAGGTCGTTGCCCCGCTTGAGCAGCAGAAAGGGCTCCTGGGAGAACTGAGACAGCTCCACAGGGGGGAAGTCCGCCTCCAGGTGGACCCCGTCCCGAATCTGCTGGGCTGTGAGCTGGAAGGCCTCCAGCCCGCGATTCACCGGAAAAGCGGCGGGCACGGCCAGAAGGATGGTCTCCTCGTACCAAACCACAGATTGGAACTGCCGGGGATCGGGGGGCTCCACATCCAGACTTAAGTCGATAACTCCAGTCTGTAGGCACTGTCGCAGGTCCTGGGCATTGGCCTCCAGCAGACTGACCCGCCAGCTGGGGTACTGGCGCTGAAACTCCTCCACCACGCCGGGAAGCACGTGGGCGCAGAAGAAGGAGGCGGCCCCTACCTGGACGGTGCCTTGGCACTCCCCGGCCAGAGCGTCAAAGTAGGTCTCCATCTCCTGACGGATGTCCAGAATACGCCGAATGGCGTCAATATAGTACTCCCCGGCGGCAGTCAGGCGGATGGGAGTGGTGCTGCGGTCAAAGATGGGGGTGTGGATCTCCGTTTCCGCCCGGCGCACTGCTGCGCTGAGGGCGGGCTGGGACAGATAGAGCTTTTTGGCGGCCTTGGAGAAGCTCTTCTCCTGATAGACCGCATAGACGTATTCCATCTCCTTCAGCAAGAGCATGGGAGGTCTCCTTTCCGGTTCTTTTCTCCAGTGTACCGCAGATGGAGAAAAAAGTCACGGGCAGATTTTCAGTGAGTTCCAGTTCTTTTGGGTGCCCCTGCCCCGCGGGGACAGGCTCAGCGGGAAAAGCTTGAGTCGGAGCTCACAAAATAAAATTGGGACGCCTATAAATGTTTTGATAACATGAGATATGAAAACATGAATTGGACGGCGCGGGCCCGGGGTGCTATCATGGAGAAAAAGGGGCCCGGACCGGGAAAGCCGGCAGGCCGGAAAGGAGACAGGTATGGATACGTTGCTGGAAAAGTTTGCAAAGCTGGGCTGTGACAACGCGCCCGGGCAGGAGGGCCGCCAGAAGGCGGTGGAGCTGGAGCTGAGAGGGGAGAAGCTGACGGGGATCCCGGTGGATTTCTCTCACGGAGATGTGGATGCCCATCCCCCCATCCCAGGCACGCTGGCAGATTTTGTGACCGGCGTGGAGAAGGTGGGGGGACACCAGGCCTACACCCAGTACCGGGGAGGTCTCAGCACCCGGAGTGACCTGGCCCGGAAGCTGTCCGCCTTCACCGGGGCGGAGGTGGACCCGGATCAGAACATCATTCTCACTCCAGGCACCCAGGGGGCGCTGTTTCTGGCTGTGGGGGCCAACATGGTCCCAGGGGACAAGGTGGCTATTGTGGAGCCGGATTACTTCGCCAACCGCAAGCTGGTGGAGTTCTTCGGCGGAGAGCTGGTTCCCATTCAGATGGATTACTACGGGGCAGAACAGCAGGGCAAGGCCGGACTGGATCTGAGGCAGCTGGAGAAGGCCTTCCAGGGTGGCGTGAAGCTGTTCCTGTTCTCCAACCCCAACAACCCCACAGGGGTGATTTACTCCCAGGAGGAGATCCGGGAGATCGCGGCTCTGGCCAAGAAGTACAACGCCGCTCTGATTGTGGACGAGCTATACTCCCGTCAGGTTTTTGACGGCCGCAGCTACACCCATCTCTGTGCCCAGCAGACGCGGCCGGACAATCTCATTACCATCATCGGCCCCTCCAAGACCGAGTCCCTCAGCGGCTACCGCCTGGGTGTGGCATTCGGCACCGCCGCAGTCATCGAGCGGATGGAGAAGCTGCAGGCCATCGTCTCTCTGCGTGCGCCAGGCTATTGCCAAGCGGTGTTCGCCTCCTGGTTTGCGGAGCCGGCGGGCTGGCTGGAGCGCCGGGTGGCGGACCACCAGGCCATCCGGGACTCTTTGCTGGCCAAATTCCGGGCCTGCCCAGGGATGACCGCCCGCACCACTGAGGCCGGGAGCTATCTGTTCCCCAAACTGCCGCCACTGGCCGTTTCCGGAGAGGAGTTTGTAAAGATCCTCCGGGCGCACGCCGACGTGACCGTCACCCCTGGCACTGAGTTCGGCCCTCAGTTTACCGACAGCTTCCGCATCAACTTTTCCCAGGACCGGACGGCCGCGGAGCTGGCCGTGGACCGGATTATTACAATGATTGAGAGGTATCGCATATGAGCAAGGCTCCCATTCCCCAGGGCAAGTACAAGCCCGCTGTCCGCTACGGAAATCTGATTTTCACCGCCGGCATGACCCCGCGAAGGGACGGAGTGCTGATTATGTCCGGCAAGATCACGCCGGACCGGCCTCTGGACGACTATCGGGAGGCGGTGATTCAGGCCACCTCCAATGCCCTGGCCGCCGCCCAGAACACCCTGAAGGAGGGGGAGAAGATCGTGCAGATCCTGTCCCTCACCGTCTATCTGAATGCGGCCCCCGACTACATGACCCACGCAAAAATTGGGGATATTGCCTCTGAGTGGCTGTACGAGCAGCTAGGCGAGGCGGGCATCGGGGCCCGCGCCGCCATTGGCATGGGGACTCTGCCGGGCAACGCCCCGGTGGAGGTGCAGCTGGTAGCGGCGGCGGAGTAAAAAGGCGAGTAAAAACAGAGGGGGCTCCCGGAAAAAGGGGGCCCCTCCCTTTTTGACGTATCCAAAAGCAGGACGGCGCTGAATGACAATCAACAGGCCGCAGGGCCGGTACTGGGGTTCCGGTCTTTCGCCGGACGGTTTCCAGTTGTCTATCAGAGATTTGACACACGGGCTGGGCCTGCCCCATTGCCCGCGGACAGGTTTTGTGGTATACTCCACCTATCCGGCCGAAAACTCTGGAAAATGCAGGGAGGGATAGGGGAGCTATGAGACACTACAGGGCGGTTTGCTTCGATTTTGACTATACTCTGGGGGACTCCACCGACTCCATCGTGGCGGGCTTTCAGTACGGCTTTGAAAAACTGGGCCAGCCCATTCCTGACCGGGAGACAGTGCGGGGGACTATCGGCTATCTGCTGGAGGACGCCTACACGCTTCTCACTGGGGACGAGGATCTGGAACATAAGGCCCAATTCCGGTCCTATTTCCTGGAGGTGGCCAAGCCCCGCCGGCGGGAGGAGACCACCCTGTTCCCCGGAGCGGTGGAGCTGCTGCGGGGACTTCACAACAGAGGCGTCCGCCTTGGGATTGTCAGCACCAAGAGCGGGGACACCATTGAGTATATTATGGAGCGGTACGGCCTGCGGAATATTTTGGAGCTGGTGCTGGGTAGCTATGATGTGACCTGCCATAAGCCGCACCCAGAGGGGATCCTGAAGGCGCTGGAGCGGATGGAGGTTCCGCCAGAGGAATTTCTCTACTGCGGCGACACGGTGTTGGATGCGGAGGCAGCCCAGCGGGCGGGGGTGGACTTTGCCGCCGTGCTGAACGGCACGACGCCGGCGGAGGCCTTTTCCCCCTGGCCAAAGGTCTGCGTTGCGGAAAATCTCGCAGCGTTGGCCCAGGCCCTTGGGGTGTGCGAGGATTGAATGGCCTCCGGACCTGTCCGCTTTTCAAAAGACTGGGAAATGAAAGAGCCCCGGATGCAGAGCATCCGGGGCCTTTTTGTTGGGCAAGATCAGATCAGGCACAGAGCCAGAGTGAGCACCACAAAGAGTAGTGCCACCCACTTGGTCATCTTAGCCAGCTTAGAGTCCCAGGTCTTGGCTTTGTTTTTGGACAAGAAGGTGTCCACGCCACCGGCGATAGCGCCGGACAGACCAGCGCTCTTTCCGGACTGGAGCATGACCACCGCAATCAGAATCAGGCCGCACAACACCTGTACAATGGTAAGAACAAGCTTTACAGTCATGGTTATCGTTCCTTTCAAGCCCGTCTGAGGGCAGAAAATCAAACTTGCGGCGGTCATTTACCGGACGCGGAAGATATTATACTATAAAACTATGGAAAATGCAAGGGGAAAATCCGCTTTTCCCTTTTCAAGATAAGTGGTGACGATCCAAACTCCGGCGGTTTCACCAAAGCGAATTCAAAGTGGATGTCAAACCTTGAAGTAAGCGCACCACTATTTTAAAATAACAATATGAAAGATTGACAAAAAGCAACCTCTGGTTGCGGAAGTTTCAATAGTAGTTGATAGCATGCAACTGTGTATGGCGGTATAGTGTTTGCAAGGAGGTAAAGCACATGTTGTCTGAAAGAATATATAAGTTCAGACGAAAGAGTGGGCTTTCTCAGGAGCAACTTGCAGAAAAGATAGGTGTTTCCAGACAGGCTATTTCAAAATGGGAGAGCGGAACATCAACGCCTGAATTAGAAAAGCTGTTGGCTCTGAGTGAGTGCTTCCATATTACTCTTGATGAACTTGTGAGGGAAGAAATCGATAATCAGATAGTGAATGAAATACCACAGAAAATAGAAAGCAACAAAGTTCCGAAAGGCATAGAGCTGAAGGTGGGGATCAGCCTTTGTTTGATTGGTGCCATCTGTCTAATTCTGTCTGGAATCCTAATGGTTACAAGTCCAAGTGCGGCAGAGCAGCTGAATGACGCTTCCATGATTACGCTAAACGGATCTGGTGTAATACTGGTCCTTTGTGTCCTTTCGATGGCCATAGGCCTGATACTGATACTGCGGAAGAAATGAACGGGGGAAAACATATGAAAAAGATAGGCGATCTATTTGTCGTTTTTGCGATCCTGCTCTCTGATATTATGTGTGCAGTGGTTGCATATAATTACTGTGCCTTGCAGTGGGGAGGGCGGTATGCTGGGTATAGCGCGCCGGCCAGCACAGCATTTTTATACTTCATCCCTTACGGGCTCGGAATCATATTCTGTATCATTTTGGCACGTGTTTTCTATAAAAAGCAGGAAAACAAAGAATAAGTGTATATTCAAGCAAGAGGGTATGCCCCATCCAGAGGGCATACCCTCTTGTCTATCTTCGCCGAAGGTTTTCAATTTTCCGCGAAATCACTACTAAACTGAATGAAAAATCCGCTTTTTACAGCTGGGCGATGGCCTCAATCTCCACCTTGGCGTCCTTAGGGAGCCGTCCCACCTGGACTGCGGAGCGGGCGGGGAAGGGCTCCTGGAAGAACTGGGCGTATACCTCGTTCATGGCGGCAAAATCGTTCATGTCTGCCAGGAACACCGTGGTTTTGACCACAGCGCCCATGTTGGTGCCGGCGGCGTTAAGAATGGCCTTCAGATTGCAGAGGGACTGGTGGGCCTGGACAGAGATGTCCCCCTCCACCACCGTGCTGGTGGCGGGGTCGATGGGCACCTGACCGGAGACAAAGAGAAGATCCCCTGTCCGGATTGCCTGGGAATAAGGGCCGATGGCAGCGGGAGCGCTGTCGGTGTGGATGACCTGTTTCATGGAATTATGAGCTCCTTTCCAGTGATCTCGTTCAGGTTTTGCGGAGCCTCCGCAAATAGATACCTCTATTGTAGCACGTCTGAAGCGGAGCCGTCAATGGAGAAAGGCTCTGGACAAGGATGTCAGTCTGTGGTAGGATACTGCCTGACGAGTCTCCACACCTCGTCCAAGCACGAAGCGCGCAGCCACCGGAGCGTGACAAGCAGAAGCGCGCAGGTGTGCGGAGCAGCTTTTCTGCTTTGCCTGTGCCCATTCGTGTTCGTTCGGGGAGTTTTCCTGGTCCGAAAGCTCCGCCGTTCTCTAAATAACAAAATGGAGGTATTCTCATGCGCAAGTTTTCCACCCGCGACCTGACTTTGGCGGCCATTCTCGCCGCCGTGTACGCCGTCCTGACGGTGACGCTGCCCATCCCTCAGTACTTAGGGATTCAGTGCCGCCTGTCGGAGGCGCTCACCGTCCTGCCCTTCTTTTTCCCAGCAGCCACGCCGGGGCTGGTGGTGGGCTGCTTCATCGCCAACCTGTTCTCCCCCTATTCCCTGGACATGATCTTTGGCACCCTGGCCACCCTGCTGGCCTGCCTGGTGACCCAGCGCCTGCCCAGTAAGTGGCTGGCTCCCCTGCCGCCCGTGATTTTCAACGCGGTCATTGTAGGGGCGGAGTGCGCCTGGTATCAGACTGGCTTCGGCCCCGCCTTCTGGCCCGCCTACGCCTTCAATGCCTTCACCGTGGGCCTCGGGGAGCTGCTGGCCTGCTATATTTTGGGGACCATCCTGATCCGGGTGCTGCCCCGGGTGTCCTTCCTTCGCGATCTGATCCCGGAGAACCGGTTGGCTCGGGTGTCCGCGTAACTAAATTTTTTACAGCTCTCATGCCCCGGACGGGTGGACGTCCGGGGCTTTTTGCGCCGTTCACAGAAAGGACACGAAATATTCACACACTCCCGTGGACTTTTCCCCGAAAATTCATACAATACAGGTATTGGAACTCCCCGCAGTCTGGGGAAGAAAGGATGTATTTTTGTGCAGGAGCTGAAACAGCCCTCAAAAAAACCGCTGGTCTTTTACTATGTGATGACTCTGCTGGTGATTATGCTGCTGAACATGACCCTGTTCCCTGCCGTGCTCCAGCGGCCGGTGCAGGATGTGACCTACGATGTGTTCATGTCCATGACCTATGACAAAAATGTGGGCCAGGTGGAGATCGAGGGGGACGAGATCACCTTCACGGACAAGGACAACCAAAATATCTACCGCACCACCACGACCGACGACCCGGACCGGACCCAGCGCCTCTACGACAGCGGCGCGGTGTTTCAGGAGATCGACACCCAGCCGGGGGTCCTCACCTCCCTCCTGGTGGGGTGGGTGCTGCCCCTGCTGCCCTTCCTGCTCATCGGCTATTTCCTCAACCGGCGGATGCAAAAGGCCATGGGTGGCGCCGACGGCATGATGTTCGGCATGGGGGGCGGCGGCTCCGGGGCCAAGATGTACGTGCCCTCCTCCACCGGCATCCGTTTTGCCGACGTAGCCGGGGAGGAGGAGGCCAAGGAGCTTTTAAGCGAGATCGTGGACTTCCTCCACGACCCGGAGAAGTACCGGGCCATCGGGGCCAAGCTGCCCAAGGGCGCCCTGCTGGTGGGCCCTCCGGGCACCGGCAAGACCCTCTTGGCCAAGGCGGTGGCCGGTGAGGCCAACGTGCCCTTCT
>CALXGD010000090.1 GCA_944387745.1 uncultured Oscillospiraceae bacterium | reverse complement strand
GAGATCGGAAGAGCGTCGTGTAGGGAAAGAGTGTAGATCTCGGTGGTCGCGGTATCATTGAAAAAAAAAAAGGGTAGAACGACAGAGTCTGACTCTGTTTGTGAGAATTCGAATCCTTCTCCCGCTGCCAAAGAGAAACCCTAGAGCCTCAATGGCTCTAGGGATTTTTCTTGCCCTGAAATGGGCGTTTTGCTCTTTAATTGACCCTATACGACTTTCCAAGCCCTTCTATGTATGCCTCCATGCGGGTGACCCTGGCCGTCTTTTGGGCTGGGCTCTGGAAAAAGAATATTGCGAGTTGGCGGCAAGACCCAGAGCATACGGAGCGTATTCCTACAGTTTGATTGATGTAGAACGGTCTATGACATTCACTCCATGAGGCCCTCCGCCGCCAATACCGCCGGATTTTCCCAGCGCAGCGGGTCGCGGTTGGAAGCGAGGAGCAGCAGAATGAGCGCGCGATGAGCTTTGCAATGAAATGAAAAAACTCGTCGCAAGCGATATATCGCTTGCGACGAGCTGGAGCAGGGTACGGGAGTCGAACCCGCCTATTCGGCTTGGGAAGCCGACGCACTACCGATGTACTAACCCTGCATATTCAATTTTATAGAGTGATATTCAGCGTGGCAATTTTCAGTTTTTTAAAATCTGCAAACCGCTGAATTTCTAACAGCTGCGGAGCTTGAAAAACTGGCCTTCTGCCACTGAGCTACCCCTGCGGATCAAATTGCTTCCTTACTATAGCATAGTTCTGAAGGAATTGCAAGGATAATTTTTGAGCGGAGGGAGCGGCTGGCGCATCAGGGAGACGGGGACGAGAATATGGGACCAAAAAGCTTTGTATATTTTTAAAGGCACAATTTAAAGAAAAAATGCTGCATTTTGCGAAATAAGTCTGAAATTCGGAACCATTATAAAAAATACACAAGAATTTCTTGAAAAGTATAGTGAATATTGCCCTTGTATCGGCCAGGTGAATTAGTTACAATGTGGTAACAAAAGTAACAATCAGTTGCTTTTCCTGTCACTTTTGTTGACATAATTTTGTAACCATAGGAGTGAACGCAATGGCACGAAAGCTGTTTTCGCTGTTGATCAGTTCTTTTGCCGTGGTGCTTCTCATGGGCGCCGGTGTGGAGCAGGAGCCTGCTGTTCTGTTGGAAGAGGACGGCGCCGTATCCACGCAGACGGCGGCCGCCCAGGAGCCGGTCCCGGAGGAGCCGGCGGAGCCGGTGCCGGCAGTGGCTGGCGAGAGTGTCCTGGCCCAGACAGAGGATCTGGACTACACCTTGACGGTGGACGGCCAGGCTGTGCCGGTGAGCGTAGCAAAGACTTACCGGGGCCAAACGACTTATGTGGCCTTGGTTCCCATGGCACAGTGTCTGGATGCTACGATCCTGTCCCAGTGGGACGAGGGCACCCAGACAATGACCCTGCACAATGACAAGCTGGTCCTTACCGCGACGGTGGGACAGCTGTATCTGACCGTCAACGGCCGCTTTATTTACATCCCAGAGGGGGTACAGGTGGAGAACGGACAGGTTATTGTGCCCCTCTCCGCTTTGACAAAGGCCTTTGACGCCTCCCTGTTTTGGGACGGTGCCACTGGACTCACGTCTGTGGTGCGGGGAAGCGGCGCGGCTACCTCCGGAGAGCTGTACTACAGCGCTGAGGATCTCTTCTGGCTCTCCCGCGTCATTTATACGGAGAGCGGAAACCAGCCCCTGGAGGGGATGATGGCAGTAGGCAACGTGGTGCTGAACCGGGTGAAGCACCCCTCCTTCCCAGACACCATCGAGGGGGTCCTGGCCCAGAAGAATCAATTCAGCACCTATTGGACTGGACACATCGCCAACAGCAGCCCCAATTCCCAGAGCGTAATTGCGGCAAAGCTGGTGCTGGACGGCGGCGTGGTGGAGGAGGTCAAAGACGCCCTGTACTTTGACTCATCTGCCAACAGCTGGGCCGCCCGCAATCGCCCCTGCGTGGCAGTGATCGGCGGACATAGGTTCTATTCCTGAGGTCGAGGCTCCGAAAGCACAAGGAAGATTTCCCCCAAAATTCACGTGTTGTGAATTTTGGGGGTTTCTTTTTTGTATATTCATGTATATAATAAAAGAACTGTGGATATCTGTCCTCCGGCCGCGGGACAGTAATGGTTGCGGACCCGGCGGACAGGCAGTATAATTGTGCTGGTTTTAGAATTGAATTGATCCGGTTGACGGAGGAGACGGTATGACAAGAAACAATGCCCGGGAGATTGCAGTACATCTGATTTTTGCCGCTGGTTTTGGCGGCAGAAGCGGAGAGGAGGTGCTGAACAGCGAGCTCAATCGAGAGCGGTTTTCATCCCTTGGGACGGATGCGGAGCTCTATGCCCAATACCCCAATGAGAAGCAGCGGGCCTATATCCGCACCTTGGTGGAGGGGGCCTGCGCCCACGGAGCAGAGCTGGACCAGTACATCAGCCAGTATGCGGTGGGCTGGGCGCTGGCCCGCATCCCCCGCATGGCCCGCGCGATTCTGCGGGCGGCTATGTATGAGGTGCTGTATATGCCCGATGTGCCCAACGCTGCCGCGATTGACTCCGCTGTGGAGCTGACGAAGCAGTATGAGTCCCCGGAGGTGGCCGCTTTCGTCAACGGCATTCTGGGCTCCTTTGTCCGCGGGGAGTTGCCTGAGACCGGCGGGGAGCCTGTGGACGGGGCAGAGGACCAGTCTGCCGCCGGGGAGGAATGAGTAATGTGGGTGTTGGGGCTGGATACCAGCAACTATACCACCTCGGCAGCTGTTTTTAATGGAGAAGGGGGGCGCAATTATGGGCGCCTGCTGGAGGTTCGGCCCGGCGAGCGGGGCCTGCGCCAGAGCGACGCGCTTTTTCAGCATGTGAAGCGTCTCCCTGACGTCATTGCCGCCCTGGCAGAGGGAGAGGGGCTGCCTCCGCTTCAGGCGGTGGGAGCCAGTACCCGCCCGCGTTCGGTAGAGGGCTCCTATATGCCCTGCTTTCTGGCGGGATCCTCCCAGGGTCAGGTGCTCTCCCAAACTTTGAATATCCCCTTCTACTCCTTTTCCCATCAGGAGGGACATTTGGCGGCGGCGGCCTGGTCCGCGGGGCGGATGGATCTGCTGGAGCGGGATTTCTTGGCCTGGCATCTGTCCGGAGGGACTACGGAGCTGCTGCGGGTGGAGCCGGCGGGAGACGGGGTGTCTCTCCGGGCGGAGATCCTGGGCGGGACTACTGACCTCTCAGCGGGGCAGCTTATTGACCGCACCGGGGTTCTGCTCGGCCTGCAGTTTCCCGCGGGCAGGGCGCTGGACGCCCTGTCCCAACAGGCGGACGTCCCCCTGGAGTATCAGGTCAGGCGCAATGAGCTGTCCTTCTCCCTATCCGGTATGGAAAATCAAGTGAAGGATCTGATAGCGGCGGGGGAGAAGCCCGCCAATATCGCCCATTTTGCATTGGCTGCGATAACCGGCGTCGTTGTGCGCGTGACTCAGGAGGCCCAGAGGCGGTATCCCGGCCTGCCGGTGCTGTGCTCCGGGGGAGTTGCCTCCAACACCCGGCTGCGGGCCGCTATGGAGCAGGGCTGCGGGGCGGTTTTTGCCCTGCCCCAGTACGCCGCGGATAATGGGATGGGCGTCGCTGTTTTGACACATCGGGCCCTGGAGAAAGGAGTTCGGCCGTGGATTTGAGACAGCAGTCCCAGAGGATTTTGACCCCTAGTGAGGTGGGGTACTACCTGAAAAACTTTATGGATCACGACCGGCTCCTCTCCAAATTGTTGGTGCGGGGGGAGATCTCCAACTATCGGTGCTATGCCAACGGACAGCGGTATTTTACCCTGAAGGATGAGAAAAACTGCTCCCTCCGGTGCGTGATGTTTAACCGGGAGTCCCGCTCCCTGCGCTTTGAGCCCCGGGACGGGATGCAGGTGATTGCAGGGGGGCGGGTGACGGTCTTTCCCCGAGACGGACAGTATCAGCTTTACTGCGACCGGATGACGCCAGAGGGCATCGGAGATCTGGCTTTGGCCTTTCAGCAGCTGAAAGATCGGCTGTATCAGGAGGGCCTTTTCCGGGAGGACCACAAAAAGCCGAAGCCTGCCATCCCCAAGGTGATCGCCCTGGTGACCTCGCCCTCCGGCGCGGCTGTGCAGGATATGATCCGGATCCTGGGCCAGCGATGGCCGATGACAGAGGTCAAGGTCCTTCCTGTGCGGGTGCAGGGGGAGGGAGCGGCGGAGGAGATTGCCGCCGCCATCCGCTGGGCCAACCGCTTCCAGGTGGCCGATCTGCTCATTACAGGGCGGGGCGGCGGCTCGGCGGAGGATCTGTGGGCCTTTAATGAAGAGGTTGTGGCCCGGGCGATCTATGACTCAGAGATCCCGGTGATCTCCGCCGTGGGCCATGAGCCGGACGTATCTATCTCTGATTTTACGGCCGATCTGCGGGCCTCTACCCCCTCCAACGCTGCGGAGCTGGCGGTCCCCGATCAGCGGGATGTGTATGCCCTTCTGAAGGGCCTGGAGACGCGGCTCAGGGGGGGAGCGGGGCAGCGCCTTCTCCGGGAGCGGCAGCACCTGGAGCGCCTGGGGAATACCCGTGTTATGACCCGGCCAGAGATCTATTTCCAGGATAAACGGATGCTTTTGGGGTATCAGAATAACAGGCTGTGCCGCGGATTGGAGCACACAGCGGCGGTTCAGGCCCGCCGGTTCAGCCGCCTGGCTGCGGCGCTGGACGCCCTGAGTCCCTTGAAGGTGCTGGGCAGAGGCTACAGCATCGCCCAGAAGGAGGACGGAACGGTGATCGGGTCGGTTCAGGACGCCCGGCCGGGGGAAAAGTTTACCCTGCGGCTCTCCGACGGTCTCCTTGCGTGCAGGGTGGAGGAGAGGCCCGGCGGATAGAGCCGGAGCAGCTCGAAGGCAGAGATGCGCGGCCTTCCGCGCCGGAAATAAAAGAAAGGATGTGGAGCGTCATGCCCACCGAGACTTCGTTGACCTTTGAACAGGGGATGGACAGGCGGGCGCACATGGGGCGGCCACTGGCGAAGGGGGAGGCGGGGCGGGGGAGGGGCGGGGCCCCCCGGCCAGGGGGGGCGGGGCGG
>CALXGD010000089.1 GCA_944387745.1 uncultured Oscillospiraceae bacterium | reverse complement strand
CCCCAGCTGGTGACGCCGGACGAGGTGCCTGATGTCCTCAAGCTGGAGGTGCAGTCGGTCCGCAATGGCCAGATCCATGCCAAAAATACAGTGGACCACATGACCCACCGGCCGGACCGCCTGGTGTCCCTCCACAGCAGCATCATGGGCTGGTTTGCGGGGGATGTGCTGGCCACCGGAACGCCCAGGGCGTTTGCCATTCAGGATGGGGATCGGGTGGAGTGCCGGATCCTGGGGCCGGGCGGCTTTGCCATGGAGCCCCTGGTGAATCCGGTGTCGGATCTGAAGTGCCGCCGGGAAAAGGAGTAGGCCCGGCCCTTCGCCCCCTCAGAGCTGGCCGGCACCAAGCCTTCAAGAGGGGGCTGCTTCCAGTTTGTCTTGGTTCTTTTGTGAGTTCCCGCCCCCTAGTGGGAGCTCGGGAAAGAATTGAAACGAAAATTATAGAAATCATTTTTGTGAGGAGGAAAAACAATGAAAGCTACTTTTGTTCTGACACCTGCGGAGGCCCGCCGTCTGATTGCCAAGGCGGTGATCCAAATGCCGGAATTCCAGAAGGCCTGGAAGGACGCCTATGTGATTCTGGCCGGTGGCACCACCAATGCCTTTATTGCCCAGGAGCTGCTGGGGGATCCTTCTATTGAACCGGGCCTGTGTACTGCCGGCATCAGCTGCAGCGGCGTGCTGTGCGTCACAAATCCCGACAGCCGCAAGAGCTTCCCCAACGTGTTTTATAAGGGCCAGCCTGTGAACAAAAAGATCGACGAGGCCCTCCAGGACTATCACGCTGACACTGTGATTGTCAAGGGGGCCAATGCCTTCGATCTGGAGGGACATGTGGGTATCATCACTGCCGGCTTCAACGGCGGCACCGTGCCCAACTTCATTGGCTATATGACCAGCAAGGGCTTGAAATACATCTGTCCTGTGGGCTATGACAAGCTGATCCCCTCCGTGCCTGCGGCCAGCCGGGCCCTGGGCGGCGCTGAACACATCGGCATCTCCCTGGGTGCCGATCCCGGCATGTACTGCCTGAGCAGTGCGGACATCATTACCGAAGTAGAGGCCATCAAGCTCATGTTCCACTGTGACGCCAAGGTGGTCTGTGCCAGCGGCATCGGCGGCAACGAGGGGGCCCACTACTGGGCGGTGGACGGCGAGGAGGCCGACGTCCGGGCTATGGTAGACTATCTGGAGAAACATGTGAAGGGTGAGCCCAATATCCCAGGCAACAAGGGCGACTGCTCCAACTGCCGCTATCCCAACTGCCGTTACAACAACAACCTGCCCGATTGGATGAAGCGCCAGGGAATCGAGAAATAAGAGGCTGGGTGCGGAGACGACCGGAGGGCCGGGCTGTGCAGAACAGATTTTTACGAATTTTTCAAGAGGAAAGTACAGTAAAATAGAAAAAATATCTCCAGTGCGGCCCCCGGTAAAGCCGGGGGCCGCTTTTCTATTCTCCGAAAAGCGGCCTGGCGGATTGGACGATTTGTCAGCTATCCAGGAAATTTTGCTATAGACTTTTTGGCAGAAATGTCCTACAATAAAAAAGACGATGGAGACTGATATGCTCCCGGGAAGGGAACTGAATTCCTGCAGAAATTGCGATAAACTAATAGGAGGATGGGTTTATGATCAGTGAGTACAAGGAGAAATTCGTAACTCCCGAGGAGGCCGTCAAGCAGGCGGTCAAGGACGGGGATTGGGTGGACTACGGCTACGGCGCCGGGTTCCCGGAGCTGCTGGACCGGGCGCTGGCCGCCCGAAAGGGGGAGGTCCGGGATGTGAAGATCCGTGGCGGCCTGATGATCCGCCCCCGCATCGAGGTTGTGGAGTGCGACCCAGAGCAGGAGTCCTTCAGCTACTACAGCTGGCACATTGGCGACTATGAGCGGAAGCTGCAGAAGCGGGGCCTGGTGAAATTTGTCCCCTCCATGCTCCGGCTGGCCCCCTATCTCTACCGGGATCACCACATCCGCTGCGATGTGGCCTTTGTGCCCGTCTCCATTCCGGATGACCAGGGGTACTGCGGACTGGGCGTGTCCAGCTATATGTGGCGCACCATCATCGACAGCGCCCGCACCGTGGTCTTTGAGATCAACGAGCGCCTGCCCCGGCTGCAGGGCATCAACGGCTCCCACCGGGTCCACCTGAGCGAGGCGGACTATATCGTGGAGGGGGAGCATGAGCCCATCCCCCAGCGCAGCTATCGGGACCCCAGCGAGACGGATGTGAAGATCGCCAAGCTGGTGATGGACGAGATCCCCGACGGAGCAGTGCTCTCTCTGGGCGTGGGCGGCGTCCCCTTCACTGTGGCCAAGATGCTGGCGGAGTCCGACCGGAAGGACCTGGGCTGCCACACCGGCACCATCAGCGACGCCTTTTTGGAGATGTGGAAGGCGGGCAAGCTCACCAATGCCCGGAAAGAGGTGGACCAGGGCCTGTGCACCTGGAACCTGGCCATGGGCTCGCAGGAGCTGTACGACTGGCTGGAGGAGGAGCCCCAGCTCTTCCACCCCGGCGACGTGGACTACGTCCACTCGGTGGAGCGCATGAGCCAGATGTCCAACTTCATCAGCATCAACGGCGGCGTACAGCTGGACCTGATGGGCCAGGAGAACGCGGAGTCCGCCGGCACCCGGCAGCTGTCCGGCATCGGCGGGCAGATGGACTTCCTGGAGGGAGCCTATCGCTCTAAGGGCGGCAAGGGCTTTATCTGCCTGAACTCCACCCACAAGCAGAAGGACGGCAGCCTGACCTCCAATATCGTGCCCTTCATTCCTGGTGGCAGCACAGTCTCTGCCCCCCGCACCATCATCCAGTATGTGGCCACGGAGTACGGCATCGCAAACCTGGCTGGCAAGACTCTGCGGGAGCGGGCTGAGGCCATGATCGCCATCGCCCACCCCGACTTCCGGGACGAGCTGCGGAAGTACGCAGAGGAGAACTTTAAGTAAGCCCCGGAAAAGAGAGCCCGGGATACAGCGAAGAAATGAGGGAATTTAACAAGATGAAAATTGCAATTATGGGAACAGGCACGATGGCATGTCTGTTTGGAAGCCGGATGCTCCAGAACAACCACGAGGTGTGGCTGGTGAGCGGATGGAAGGAGCAGGTAGAGAAAATTGCGGCGGACGGCCTGATTTTAAGCGAGAACGGCCATGAGGATGTGGTGCTCCACCCCCATGTGACCCTTTCCGCCCAGGAAGTGATTGCAGACGGCGTGTATCCGGAGCTGGTTATGATCTCCAGCAAGACCTATCAGACCGCCCGCACCATTAACAACGCGATGCCTCTGATTGGCCCGGAAACCCGGGTTCTGACCCTCCAGAATGGCATGGGCAACGGGGAGATTATCGCGGCGAAGGTCCCGGAGGAGCGGGTGTTCTTCGGCGCCGCCAGTGTGGCGGCAGACGCCCCCGGCCTGGGCCATGTGAAGGATACCACCAACCGCAACCGCACGCCGCTGATCAGCATTATCCCCATGACCAGAAAAGACGATCCCTACTGTGAGACACTGCAGGCCCTGTTCACTTCCATGGGGTACTCCACAGATGCCTCCGTTGCGGCGGAGATCTTTGTGTGGAAGAAGCTGTGCCTGAACTCCTGCGGCAACGCCATTGCGGGCATCTCTCAGCTGGCTAACTACATCTACTCCAATGACCAGGACGCCTTTATCCTCCTCAACCAGATCTGCGCCGAGTGCTGCGCGGTGGCTCAGGCGAAGGGGATCCCTCTGGACTACAACGAGACCCGGGCCTATGTCCACGCAACCTACTATAACCAGCACCACCATGTGTCCATGTGCCAGGACATCCACAACCGGCGCAAGACGGAGATTGATGCCATCAACGGAACCATCGTCCGGGAGGGGCGGGCTTTGAAAATTCCCACCCCGGTGAACGAAACATTGGTGCATCTGGTGCGGCTGATTACAAACCACTATGATGATCAATGGCGCTGAGAAGCGGCAGGAATTTAGGACGATGGGGGAAAAACCGGCGATTCCTGCGGCATTTGCCGGTTTTTTCCTGAATTTTGGGGCTGTATCTCCCTTTAGACCGGAGATTTCCCAAGGGGAAAATAGAAAAATAAACGGGAAAAAGACGAAAATAAACGATACTTACTGAGATTTAGCTTTTTCCTATGAAATCGTCCTGCGATTCCTTGGACGAATTGACATAAGCGGAAAAAGCTGTACAATAGCCACAGAACCTGGCGAGAGGCTTGGCGCGGTTTTAAGAAATCATCCAAAACCGGCCGGTCCAAAAGCGTGGGAGTGCAATCATATTCGTCTGATATGTTGCAAAATAATTTAGCAGGGGGTATATGGAACATGAGCAAAGAAATCAACATTTCCATCAGTGAAAAGCGCTGTAAGCAGTGCGGAATCTGCGCCGCTCTGTGCCCGAAGCAGGTGCTGAAGCAGGACGTGGGATGCGTGCCTGTGGTGGAGCACATTGAAAATTGCATTGGGTGCAGACTGTGCGAGATGAGATGCCCGGATTTTGCGATTGATGTGGAGGTAAAGTGACCATGGCGAAGACAGTGAAGAAGTTTATCGAAGGCAATAATGCTATCGTAGACGGCGCAATCGCCGCTGGCGCTCGTTTCTATGCGGGCTATCCTATTTCTCCCAGCTCTGAGATCGCCGAGGGCGCCGCCAAGGAGCTGCCCCGTCACGGCGGCCTGTACATCCAGATGGAGGACGAGATCAGCTCCATGGCCGCCCTGCTGGGCGCTTCCCTGGCCGGCAAGAAGTCCTTCACTGCCACCAGCGGACCGGGCTTCTCCCTGATGCAGGAGAATCTGGGCCTGGGCATCATGTCTGAGATTCCCACCGTAATCTTTGAAGTGCAGCGCAGCGGCCCCTCTACCGGCGCCGCCACCAAGCCCGCCCAGGCCGACATTATGCAGGCCCGCTACGGCGTCCACGGGGACCACAGCATCATCGCGCTGAGCCCCTCCTCTGTGCAGGACTGCTATGATCTGTCCATCGTGGCCTTCAACCTGTCTGAGAAGTACCGCACCCCGGTGCTGTTTATGACGGACGAGGTCATTGGCCATCTGCGTGAGACCGTCACTGAGGTGGAGCCTGATCCCTCCCAGATCTTCAACCGGATCCAGCCCGACCCCAACCTGACCCAGGAGGAGTTCCGGCCCTACGGCTTCTCCAGCAACATGCCCGCCCCCATGCCGGCCGTGGGCGACCGCAAGTTCCTGATGCGCACCACCGGCTCCACTCACGATGAGAAGGGCGAGTTCGGCCCCGGCCCGGACAACATCAACCGGGTGACCCACTATCTGACCGATAAAATCGAGAAGAATGTGGATGACATCACCATCACCCGCTCCTATCAGCTGGAGGATGCGGAGATCGGCTTCATCACCTTCGGCTGCTCCGTCCGCAGCACCATGACCGCTGTGGATATCCTGCGCGCCCGGGGCGTCAAGGCCGGTATGCTGCAGATCGTCACCATCTGGCCTATGCCGGAGAAGGAGATCCGCGCCGTGCTCTCTAAGGTCAAGACCGTGGTGGTCCCGGAGATGAACCTGGGACAGCTGGCCGGCGAGGTCCGGAAGTTCAACGACTACGGCTGCAAGGTGATTCAGGCCAACCGCACTGACGGCGTTCTGATCACACCGCAGCAAATTCTCGACAGTCTGGGGGAGGAAGTGTAATTATGGCTACCTACAAGGATTATATGCTCTTTAACAAGCTGCCGCACACCTGGTGCGCCGGCTGCGGCGATGGTATCATTCTCCAGTCCATCGCGGCTGTTTTCGCGGAAATGAATCTGGATAAGCACGACATTACCCTGGTCAGCGGCATCGGCTGCTTCGGCCGCGTGGACGACTATCTGGACATCAACTGTATGCACGTGACCCACGGCCGTGCTCTGGCGGCCGCTACTGGCGTGGCCCTGGCCAACCCCAACCTGAACGTGCTGGTGACCATGGGCGACGGCGACGGCACCACCATCGGCGGCAACCACCTGATCCACTGCGCCCGCCGGAACATCAACCTCACCGCCATTATCGCCAACAACTACAACTATGGTCAGACCGGCGGCCAGTACTCCGGCACCACTCCCACCGGCAGCATCACCTCCACCTCTCCCTATGGCCACATCGAGCAGAACTTCGACATCTGCAAGCTGGCCGAGGCTGCCGGCGCCGGCTATGTGGCCCGCGCCACCGCCTACAACCCGGTGCAGATGCGCAAGCTGATCCGGGGCGGCATGGAGCACAAGGGCTTCGCCCTGATCGAGGTCATGGTGGCCTGCCCCACTCACTACGGCCGCTACAACAAGCAGGGTGAGCCTGCCCGGATGATGCAGCTGATCAATGAGCAGAGCGTGCCGGTAGAGAAGGCGGCGAAGATGACCGAGGAGGAGCTGGAGGGCCGGATTGTCACCGGACTTCTGGTTCACAAGGAGCGGGAGGACTACTACACCAAGTACGCTCGGATCATCGAAGCGCAGAACATTGATAAGTGAGGAGGGTGCAACAGCATGAAGAAGCAGATTGTTTTAAGCGGCGTCGGTGGACAGGGCCTGATTTCCACTGGTGAGATTATCGGCCAGGCCGCTTCCATTTTTGAGGAGGGCCTCTATGCCACCATGACGGCTGCCTACGGCTCTGAGACCCGCGGCACCTTTACAAAGACTGACGTAATCATCAGCGACGCCCCTATCGGCTATCCCAATGTGGACAATCCGGATATCATCCTGTGCCTGGCCCAGGTGGCCTATGACCGGTATGTGGATAAGTTCCACGACGACACCAAGATCTACTATGACACCGAGATGGTGACCCCCAAGGAGGGCGCCAAGGGTGAGCATATTGGCTACGATTTCCGTGCCATGAGCATTGAGCTGGGCAACATGCAGACCGCCAACACCATCGCCCTGGGCGTGATGCTCAAGGAGCTGGGCCTGCATCGGGACGCCATTATGTCCGCCATCGCCGCCCGCTTCGCCGGCAAGGACAAGGTGATCGCCATCAACGACAAGGCTCTGGATCTGGGCCTGTCCCTGAAGTAAAACAGAGTCCTCCAAGGGAAGAAACTGCCACAAGCCCCCGCCCAATCGGACGGGGGCTTCCTGAAAGTAATTTGAGAGAGGAAAGGGGACCTGTTGTATGCTGAAGGAGAAACCCTATCCCAGCGGTGAGACTGTCGTGGGCCTGGAACGCTCTGGAACCCGGGGATATCTGTATGCGCTGGGGCTGACTCCGGAGGATCTGAAGAAGCCCTTTATTGGAATCGTCAACTCCTGGAGCGGGATTCACCCGGGGCATATCCATCTGCGGGAGCTGGCGGCCGCCGTCTCTGAGGGGGTGCTGGCGGCCGGGGGCCGTCCCTTTGAGTTCAATACCATTGCGATCTGCGACGGCATGACTCAGGGACACAGCGGCATGTGCTTTGTGCTGCCCAGCCGGGAGCTGATTGTGGATTCTATTGAGGTGATGGTCCGGGCCCACCACTTTGACGGCCTGGTCTTTTTGGCGGGCTGCGACAAGATTGTGCCGGCCATGGCCCGGGCAGCCGGACGGCTGAATCTCCCCTGCGTGTTTGTCACAGGGGGACCTGCCCGCCCCGGCATTTACAAAGGCAAGGACTACGCCGGCTATGAGGTGCGGGAGGCGTCCGCAAAGCTTGCCCGCAACGAGATCAGCGAGGAGGAGTACGACGAGCTGGAGCAGTGCGCCTGCAGCGGCCCGGGCTCCTGCCCCATGATGGGTACGGCCAACACCATGTCCTGCCTCATGGAGCCTCTGGGCCTGGCCCTGCCCGGCTGCGGCACCGTCCACGCCACAGAGGCCAAGAAGCTCCGCTATGCCCGCAGAAGCGGGGAGCTGGTGATGGAGCTGGTGCGGAAGAACCGCTGCCCCAAGGACTATATCACCCGAGAGACCTTCCTGAACACTGTGCGGGTGGATATGGCCATCGGCGGCTCCACCAACAGCACTATCCATCTGCCTGCCATCGCCGGCGAGTTTGGGGTGGAGCTGACCAAGGAGGACTTTGAGACGGC
This sequence comes from uncultured Oscillospiraceae bacterium, assembly GCA_944387745.1. The sequence goes on along the minus strand of CALXGD010000089.1, from coordinate 8,781 downwards.
CAGCCGCGCCACGCCTCACCTGGCCAACATCCGGCCCAGCGGAAAATACACCCTGTGGGAGATGGACCAGGCGGGGGGCGTGCCCGCTGTAATGGGCGAGCTGGGGGAGGACCACCTGAACCTGGACCTGGAGTGCGTGGACGGCCGGAAGTGGCGGGATGTGCTCCAAGGAGTTCACAGTGAGAATACTGATGTGATTACCACCCTGGCCAACCCCTACCACGCGGAGGGGGGGCTGTGCATCCTGACCGGAAGCCTGGCCCCCGACGGAGCGGTCATCAAGCAGAGCGCCGTCCATCCGGACATGATGGTCCATACCGGACCTGCCCGCCCCTTCAACGGCGAGGAGGAGGCGGTAGCTGCCATCCGCGCCGGCAAGATCACACCGGGAGATGTAATTGTCATCCGCTATGAGGGGCCCAAGGGGGGACCTGGTATGCGGGAGATGCTCTCTGCCACCACCACCCTGGTGGGAGCTGGCCTGGGCACTACCACAGCTCTGGTGACAGACGGGCGCTTTTCCGGTTCCACCCGCGGCCCCTGCGTGGGACATGTCTCACCCGAGGCCTATGTGGGCGGACCTATCGGCCTGGTCGAGGAGGGGGATCAGATCACTCTGGATATCCCCAACCGCAGCCTCACCCTCCATGTATCAGAAGAGGAGCTGGCCCGGCGCCGCGCCCGCTTTACCATCCCAGAGAACAAGCGCCGTCAGGCCTGTGAGAGCCCATATCTGCGGCGGTATGCCCAGTCGGTCTCCAGTGTCTGGAAGGGTGCTGTGCTAGAGGAGGAAGAGGAGCCTTAGAGGGGCGCGGCGATGTGGGGGACGTAGGAAAGAGAGAAGAGTGAGTATGGAATTTGAGATCTATAAGCAGACGAAAGCCACGCGTCCCATCAATCACCTCCATGAAAACTATGAGATCTTTATTTCTCTGAGCAACGAGGGGAAGTTTTTCGTCTCCGAGGAGGGGTATCTGCTCCGGTTTGGGACCATGTTTATTTTGAAGCCCTTTGAGATCCACCGCTGCTTCTACACCGGCAATCAGGACTATGAGCACTATGTGGTCCATTTTCCAGAGCCCTATCTGGAGCGCCTCTCCACCGAGCGGACCAACCTGGTGTCCCTCTTTAATGCCGCGCCGCTGGCCCAGTGCCTGGAGGCGGACACGCTAGCCAAGTTTTTGGGACAGCTGTCCAGTGTGCAAAAGCTCAGGACCCAGGGCTTCGGCGACGACGTGGAGTGCAGTCTGAGGTTCAGCGAATTTCTGCTGATGCTGGCCAGGGAGGTCAACGACCAGCAGATTGTCCACGTGCCCAAGACGGAGAGCAAAAACCAGCTCAATGAGATTATCAGCTACATTCACCGGAATTACAGCAAGAACATCTCCCTAGAGTGCATCTCCAAGCAGTTCTACATCAGCAAGTCCCGCCTGAGCCAGGTGTTTAAGGATGCCACCGGGTTCTCGGTGGGGGACTATATCATCACCTATCGGGTCAAGACGGCCTGCGGCCTGCTGAAGAGCGGGATGCGGGTGAAGGACGTGGGGGAGATGGTGGGATTTCACACTAGCACCAATTTTATCCGTACCTTTAAGAAGAAGATGGGCTTCTCTCCCGGCGAGTTTACCAAAAACGCGGCGGCGGAGAGCGTCGGAGAACCAAAGTCCGGCAAAGGAGGAGAGGCCGCCTCCTGAAGGGCGACCTCCCCGTAAAAATATTTTTGGCGAAGGGAAGGGTTTATTATGAAGTATCCAGTAGAAACAATCCGTAAGTATTGTGAGCAGGTGTGGGAGAAGGCCGGCCTGACTCCGGAGGATGCCGCCCAGTGTGTGGATGTGCTGCTGGCGGCTGATCTGCGGGGACAGCGCACCCACGGCGTAACCCACATGAAGGACTACTGCACCCGGATGAAGCTGGGCACAGCCTCCAACGGGGCGGATATCGACATTCAGCAGACCTCACCCAGCACCCTGGTGGTGGACGCCAAGCACGGCGTGGGCATGGTCGTGGGCGCTAAAGTTATGAAGCGCTGCATTGAGCAGGCCAAGGAGTCCGGCGTGTGCTTTGCCTCTGTCCACAACGCCTGCCACTACGGCCTGGGGGCCTACTATCCCATGATGGCCCTGAAGGAGGATATGATCGCCTGCAGCTTTGCCAATACCCCCGCTCTGGTGGCCCCCTTCGGCGGCGCTGACGCCCTGCTGGGCACCAACCCCATCTCTGTGGCAGTGCCGGCGGGCAAATATCCCGGCCTTGTGATGGATATCGCCACCAGCGTCATCGCCAAGGGCGCCATCTCCCTGGCCCTGAAGGAGGGTCGCTCCATCCCCGAGGGCTGGGCCCTGGACAAGGACGGCGCCCCCACCACCGACCCCGCCGCCGCCAACGTGGGCGCTCTGCTCCCCTTTGGCGCCCACAAGGGCTACGGCATGGAGGTGATCTGCTCCATCCTGTCCTTTGCCCTGAGTGGAGCGGACATGGACATCAACATCCCCCGCTTCTTTGAGCAGCCCGAAAAGCTGACCAACATCGGCCAGTTCATGGGCTGTATCGACATCAGCAAGTTCTGCAAGGTGGAGGACTTCAAGGCCCGGGTAGACGCCCTGTTCGATGTGCTGAAGGCCTGCCGTCCCGCCGCCGGCTCCAAGGGCGTGATGATCCCCGGTGAGATCGAGGTCAACAAGACCAAGGTCAGCCTGGAGGAGGGCATCGACCTGTCCGAGGCCACTCTGAAGGACTTCAAGGAGATGTCCGACTACTACGGCGTCCCCTATGTGTTCTAAGGCGCTCTGCTGCTGAGAGAGGCCGGCGGGTCGTCCGCCGGAAGGAGGACTTATGAAGTATCCCGTAGAGCAAATTCGTGACTACTGTGAGAAGGTCTGGGAGAAGGCGGGCCTGACTCCGGAGGATGCAAAGACCTGCGTGGACGTGCTGCTGGCAGCCGACCTGCGGGGACAGCGCACCCACGGCGTGACCCACATGCGGGACTACTGCGACCGGATGCGCCAGGGCACGTCCCGCCCGGGCACGGACGCGGAGTTCACTCTGACCTCCCCCACCACCTATGTGGTGGACGCCAAGTTCGGCGTGGGCATGGTGGTGGCGCCCAAGGCCATGGCCAAGTGCATCCAGCAGGCCAAGGTGTCCGGCGCCTGCGTCGCCTCCATCCACAACGCCTGTCACTATGGCCTGGGGGCCTACTACCCCATGATGGCACTGAAGGAAAACATGATCGCCTTCAGCTTTGCCAACGCTCCGGCACTGGTGGCCCCCTTCGGAGGGGCGGACCCCTGCCTGGGCACCAACCCCATTTCGGTGGCCATCCCCGCCGGGCGGCATCAGCCCCTGGTGCTGGACATCGCCACCAGTGTGGTGGCCAAAGGCCGGATCCATCTGGCCATGAAGGAGGGGCAGTCCATTCCGGAGGGGTGGGCCCTGGATGAGCACGGCGCCCCTACGACGGATCCCTTTGCGGCCAACCACGGCGTTCTGCTCCCCTTTGGGGCCCACAAGGGGTATGCCATGGAGCTGATTGGCTCCCTGCTGTCCCACGCCCTGAGCGGAGCGGATATGGACCAGGATATCCCCCGTCCCTTTGAGTGCCGAGATCAGTTCACCAACATTGGCCAGTTTATGGGCTGCATCGACATCAGCAGGTTCTGTGAGGTGGAGGACTTCAAAGCCCGAGTGGACGCCCTGTTCGACGTGCTGAAGGCCTGCCGGCCTGCGGCCGGCTCCCAGGGGGTTATGATCCCCGGGGAGATTGAGGCGCTCAAGACTCAGGCGGCTCTGGAGGAGGGCATCGACCTGTCCGACGCGGTTCTGCGGGAGATGCGGGAGATGTCGGAGACCTTCGGTGTGCCGTACCCCTTTGACTGAAGCTCCAACACTGTGCGCAGCCGTTCTCCCTCCACGAGGGGGAACGGCTGCACCTGTATGGAAAATCAGCAAAAACAGGAGAAAAGGTTCTGAATGAAAGTTCATTCTCTGGGCAATGAGTTGACGTTTCGTTGAAGGGCTGCGCCGTGCAGCCGTAGGGACGGAAATAGACAAAAATGGAGACAGGAAAACCAAAAAATGACTGTTTGTCCCAAAATATGTGTCCGCTTCTGTTAAAATGCTATAAATGAAGTCGGAGAAAGAAACGAGAAAATCAGCTTTTCCTCCTGAAAATCCGTAGACGATTTTGTGAAGAAAGCAAAAAGATAGGCTGATTTATCAAGCCGAAAATATGAAACTAGACGATATGTCGTTGACATCTCTTGAGAATTCTGCTATATTACATATAACTTCTTCACAATGAAATACAGCAATCTTAACAAATACAGCAGATTATTTTTGTATCTATTGCGAGGGAGCAGGGGGAATCCCCAAAAAGAAGTAATCACCTTCTTCGATATGTGATTTTGCCAAAGAGCGAATAAAAAGGTTGATTGTGCTCCGCCGAAAGTTCCGGAAACAAGGCGGAAAAGCGGAGAAATGTTTATTTCCACTAGGGAGTGAGTATATTGTCCCGAATCTCAGAAATCTTAGATCCCATTCCGCTGCCAGAGGTCGTCAAGGTCAAGCAGCTGTTCCCTCACAGGGAGCTGGCTAATGTGGACCAGGTGCTGATGGAGCAGCTCAACAGCCGGGGCCTGGACATCAAGCCGGGCCAGCGCATCGCCATCACCTGTGGCAGCCGGGGAATCGACAAGTATCCCGTCCTGATCAAAACCGCCTGCGACTTTGTGAAGTCCAAGGGCGGCCAGCCCGTCCTGATTCCCGCCATGGGCAGCCACGGCGGCGCCACGGCGGAGGGGCAGCGGGACGTCCTCTACCACAACGGGATCACGGAGGAGGCCATGGGCGCCCCCATCCTGTCCTCCATGGAGGTGGTGGAGATCGGCACCAGCGACCGGGGACTGCCGGTCTATGTAGACAAAAACGCCTGCGAGTGCGACGGCATTATCCTGGTGAACCGGATCAAATGCCACACCGCCTTCCGGGGGGAGATCGAGAGCGGCCTGACCAAGATGACCGCCATCGGCCTGGCCAAACAGAAGGGGGCGGAGATGACCCACATTTTGGGCTTTGAGAATATGGCCCAGAATATCATCTCAGTGGGCAAGGTGACTCTCACCAAGCTGAACATCGTCTGCGGCATCGGCACCATTGAGGACGCCTACGGCCGCCTGGCGGAGGTCCACGTGCTCAAACAGAATGAGATCATGCAGGAGGAGCCCAAGCTCCTAAAGCGCGCCAATGAGCTCATGGCCCGGTTCTGCGTCAACGAGTCGGATGTGCTGGTGATGATGGAGATGGGCAAGGATGTGTCCGGCTCTGGCCTGGACAGCAACCTCATCGGCCGGTACAACGTCCCCTTTGTCAGCGGCGGCCCCAATTTCCGGTGCCTGTGCGTGTTGGACCTCACCGACGCCTCCGACCACAATGCCAACGGCATGGGACAGGCGGACCTGGCCTCCCGGCGCTTCTACGACAAGTCCAACCTGGAGCTGGGGTATGTGAACTGCCTCACCTCCACTGCTATCAACAGTGCCAAGATGCCCATGATTCTGGACACCGACAAGCAGGTGCTCCAGGCGGCGGTGAAGTTCTCCGGCAAGCCGGACCGCACCAAGGCCAGTGTGGTCATCGGGATCTCCACCCACGCCATGGGGGAGATCTATATGTCCAAAGCGGCGCTGGACCTGGTGCCGGACGAGTTCCGCAGCTGGATCCAGGTGGAGGGCGACTTTATGCCCATGCCCTTCAACAGCGCCGGAGAGCTGCTTCTCTTTGAGGAGCATTTCCATCGGCCCCGTACATAAGGTGGCCCTTCAGAGCGCCCCTGTCTGAGTCAGTCACTCAGTGGGATAGGTGGATAGTCCAATAGCCTGTCCACAATTTATATTTTTAGAAAGGATGAGGAGTAAGATGAAGAAGAGGATTTTGGCGGCAAGTATGGCTCTCGCCCTGGTTCTCAGCGGCTGCGGCGGAGGTGGCGGAGGCGCTGCTTCTGGTGGCGGCGACAGCTCCGGCGGTTCCTCCGGCGGCAGCACCGGCGGCACCCCCACCAACATTCAGATCTGCGGCGCCACCAGCGGCGGCACCTACTTCCTGATTGCCAACGGCCTGTGCCAGCTGCTGAACGACACCATGCCTGACGTGTTCAACGCTACCGCCCAGTCCACCGGCGGCACCCCTGAGAATATCCGCCTGATGCAGGCCGGCGAGACCGACTTCGCCTTCGGTCAGGCCGGCGTGGCGAAAGAGGCCTATGAGGGCACCGGCTCCTTCGAGGGCGACCCCCAGCCCAACATCGCCGCTGTCACCTATGTGTACCCCAACGTGATGCAGATTGCCGTGCGCAACGGCTCTGGCATTGAGAGCTTTGCCGACTTCGCCGGCAAGACCTTCTGCGCCGGCGCCTCCGGCTCCGCCACTGAGCTGAACACCCGCGACATGTTCGATGCCTGCGGCCTGACCTATGACGACGTTCGGATTGAGTACACCTCCGAGTCTCAGTCCACTGAGCTGATGCAGAACAACCAGGCCGACGGCGCCAACCTGGTGGCCGCCATCGGAGCTGCCTCCGTCACCGAGCTGTACTCCACCGGCGACTATCACCTGCTCTCCTTCTCTGACGAGGAGCTGGACGCCATCCTGGCCAAGAACGACTCCTACTATGCCTACACCATCCCCGCTGGCACCTATGCCAACCAGGAGGAGGACATCAACACCTTCGCCATCGCCAACTACATCTTCTGCCGCGCCGACCTGGATGAGGACATCGTGTACAACTTCACCAAGTGCATCTATGACAACCTGGAGGATGTGTACGACATCCACAGCATCTGCGCTGGCAACATCACCCTGGAGAACATTACCAACGGTCTGACGATCCCCCTGCATCCCGGCGCTGAGAAGTACTACAAAGAGGTTGGCGCCATGGAGTAATGGCACCTCCTTAAAAATCAGATAGCGCATAGGGAAAATGGGCGGCCGGCCGGCCCGTTCAGAGCCAACCGCCCGCCCATCCCATATTTTCAGATGAGAAGAAAGGTGGTGCCTACCCCTTGGATGAGAACAAAAAGGTGACTCAGACTGAGGAGCCCGCCGCGGAGGAGCACAAAAGTGCTCTGGAAAGCATTGAAATGCTGGACGTGGAGGAGAACCTCAAAAAGTACGACTCTGAGTCTGTGATGACCGAAAACAAGGGCTTTGTCGCCCGTTTGGTCACTGTGCTTGCGGTGTGCTTATCCGTGTATCAGCTGTTCCTGGCCAGCCCCTGGGGAACCATCCCCTCCGCAAAGGCGCGGGCCATTCACCTGGGCTTTGTTATGGCCCTGATCTTCCTGAACGTCCCCATGCTGAAAAAGAAGGACGGGACCCTGGTCAACTTCATTCCCTGGAGCATGATCTGCGCGGTCCTGGCCCTGGGTTTCAACTTCTACCTGTACGGCAGAATCGATCCCATCGCGGCCAACGGCGGCGTGTTGACCACCCTGGACTATGTGTGCTGCGCCGTGATTCTGGTGCTTGTGCTTGTGGCCGGCCGCCGCAGCCTGGGCACGATCATGTGTGTGCTGCCCATTATATTCCTGGTATATGCCTATTTTGGCGCGTCGCTCCCCGGAATTTTGAATCACCGCGGCTTCAGCGTTGCCCGCCTGCTGCGGCAGATGGTGACCTCGGCTGAGGGTATTTACGGTATCCCTCTGGGCGTATCCTGTTCGACGATCTTCCTGTTCGTGCTCTTCGGCGCCTTCCTCAGTGAGACTGGCCTGAGCGAGCTGTTCACCAACGTGGCCATGGCCATCGCCGGCGACAAGGACGGCGGCCCCGCCAAGGTGTCCATCGTGGCCTCCGGCCTGCTGGGTATGATCAACGGCTCCGCCGCCGCCAACGTGGTGACCACCGGCGCCTTCACCATCCCCCTGATGAAGAAGCTGGGCTATGCGAACCACTTCGCCGGCGCGGTAGAAGCCGTGGCCTCCACAGGCGGACAGATTATGCCCCCCGTCATGGGCGCCGCCGCCTTCATTATGGCGGAGTACTTAGGTGTGTCCTACCGGACCATCATCTTCTATGCCATCATTCCTGCGGTGCTGTACTATGTGGCCCTGTGGATCAACGTGGACCTGGAGGCCAAGCGCACCGGGCTGCGGGGCTATCCCAAGGATCAGCTGCCCAAGATCGGCGCAGAGCTGAAGGCCCGCGGTCACCTGCTGATCCCCGTGGTGGTCCTGATGGCCCTGCTGATGATGAACTACAGCGCCTCCTATGCCTGCTTCATCAGCATCGTGGCCCTGGTCATCGTCAGCTCCTTTAAGAAGAGCAGCCGTCTGAATCTCAAGAGCCTGGTGAAGGCCCTGGAGAGCGGCGCCAAGCAGGGCATGAGCGTGGCCATCGCCACCGCCGTCTGCGGCATCATCGTGGGCGTGGTCAACCTGACCGGCATCGGCCTGCAGCTGGCCAACATCATCCTGGACATCGCCCATGGCAGCCTGTTCCTCACCATGGTTATGACGATGCTCGCCTGTACCATCCTGGGCATGGGTATGCCCACCTCCGCCGCCTACATCGTGGCCGCCACCGTGGCCGTAGGCGCTATGACCGAGCTGGGCGTCAGCCTGGCCGCCGCTCACCTGTTCGTGCTGTACTATGCGGCTCTGTCCGCCATCACTCCCCCTGTTGCTCTGGCCTCCTATGCCGGCGCCGGCATCGCGGGCGCCAGCCCCAACATGGTGGGCTGGACGGCAGTGCGCATTGGCCTGCTGGCCTTCGTGATCCCCTTCT